>NC_014551.1:97500-100000 GCF_000196735.1 Bacillus amyloliquefaciens DSM 7 = ATCC 23350 | reverse complement strand
CTCATCCCCGCACTTTTCAACGTGCGTGGGTTCGGGCCTCCATTCAGTGTTACCTGAACTTCACCCTGGACATGGGTAGATCACCTGGTTTCGGGTCTACGACCACGTACTCAATTCGCCCTATTCAGACTCGCTTTCGCTGCGGCTCCGCATCTTCTGCTTAACCTTGCACGGGATCGTAACTCGCCGGTTCATTCTACAAAAGGCACGCCATCACCCGTTAACGGGCTCTGACTACTTGTAGGCACACGGTTTCAGGATCTCTTTCACTCCCCTTCCGGGGTGCTTTTCACCTTTCCCTCACGGTACTGGTTCACTATCGGTCACTAGGGAGTATTTAGCCTTGGGAGATGGTCCTCCCGGATTCCGACGGAATTTCACGTGTTCCGCCGTACTCAGGATCCACTCAGGAGAGAACGAAGTTTTGACTACAGGGCTGTTACCTCCTATGGCGGGCCTTTCCAGACCTCTTCATCTACCTCGTTCCTTTGTAACTCCGTACAGAGTGTCCTACAACCCCAAGAGGCAAGCCTCTTGGTTTGGGCTGGTCCCGTTTCGCTCGCCGCTACTCAGGGAATCGCATTTGCTTTCTCTTCCTCCGGGTACTTAGATGTTTCAGTTCCCCGGGTCTGCCTTCTCATATCCTATGTATTCAGATATGGATACCACTCCATTACGAGTGGTGGGTTTCCCCATTCGGAAATCTCCGGATCAAAGCTTGCTTACAGCTCCCCGAAGCATATCGGTGTTCGTCCCGTCCTTCATCGGCTCCTAGTGCCAAGGCATCCACCGTGCGCCCTTTCTAACTTAACCGTTAAAAAGAATCACTACGTGATATCTTGCATTACAATTGAATGTGAATTACTTCTGTTATCTAGTTTTCAAAGAACAACGCATAGGACATGCTAACACATGCGTTGCCACAGGAAGTGGCGCATTTAGCAGGTGTTCCTATGTTTTGAAGGAATGATCCTTCAAAACTAAACAAGACAGGGAACGTTCTGTTTATAAGACCCAAGGTCTTATATTCCGTTAAAATCCTTAGAAAGGAGGTGATCCAGCCGCACCTTCCGATACGGCTACCTTGTTACGACTTCACCCCAATCATCTGTCCCACCTTCGGCGGCTGGCTCCAAAAAGGTTACCTCACCGACTTCGGGTGTTACAAACTCTCGTGGTGTGACGGGCGGTGTGTACAAGGCCCGGGAACGTATTCACCGCGGCATGCTGATCCGCGATTACTAGCGATTCCAGCTTCACGCAGTCGAGTTGCAGACTGCGATCCGAACTGAGAACAGATTTGTGGGATTGGCTTAACCTCGCGGTTTCGCTGCCCTTTGTTCTGCCCATTGTAGCACGTGTGTAGCCCAGGTCATAAGGGGCATGATGATTTGACGTCATCCCCACCTTCCTCCGGTTTGTCACCGGCAGTCACCTTAGAGTGCCCAACTGAATGCTGGCAACTAAGATCAAGGGTTGCGCTCGTTGCGGGACTTAACCCAACATCTCACGACACGAGCTGACGACAACCATGCACCACCTGTCACTCTGCCCCCGAAGGGGACGTCCTATCTCTAGGATTGTCAGAGGATGTCAAGACCTGGTAAGGTTCTTCGCGTTGCTTCGAATTAAACCACATGCTCCACCGCTTGTGCGGGCCCCCGTCAATTCCTTTGAGTTTCAGTCTTGCGACCGTACTCCCCAGGCGGAGTGCTTAATGCGTTAGCTGCAGCACTAAGGGGCGGAAACCCCCTAACACTTAGCACTCATCGTTTACGGCGTGGACTACCAGGGTATCTAATCCTGTTCGCTCCCCACGCTTTCGCTCCTCAGCGTCAGTTACAGACCAGAGAGTCGCCTTCGCCACTGGTGTTCCTCCACATCTCTACGCATTTCACCGCTACACGTGGAATTCCACTCTCCTCTTCTGCACTCAAGTTCCCCAGTTTCCAATGACCCTCCCCGGTTGAGCCGGGGGCTTTCACATCAGACTTAAGAAACCGCCTGCGAGCCCTTTACGCCCAATAATTCCGGACAACGCTTGCCACCTACGTATTACCGCGGCTGCTGGCACGTAGTTAGCCGTGGCTTTCTGGTTAGGTACCGTCAAGGTGCCGCCCTATTTGAACGGCACTTGTTCTTCCCTAACAACAGAGCTTTACGATCCGAAAACCTTCATCACTCACGCGGCGTTGCTCCGTCAGACTTTCGTCCATTGCGGAAGATTCCCTACTGCTGCCTCCCGTAGGAGTCTGGGCCGTGTCTCAGTCCCAGTGTGGCCGATCACCCTCTCAGGTCGGCTACGCATCGTCGCCTTGGTGAGCCGTTACCTCACCAACTAGCTAATGCGCCGCGGGTCCATCTGTAAGTGGTAGCCGAAGCCACCTTTTATGTTTGAACCATGCGGTTCAAACAAGCATCCGGTATTAGCCCCGGTTTCCCGGAGTTATCCCAGTCTTACAGGCAGGTTACCCACGTGTTACTCACCCGTCCGCCGCTA
>NC_014551.1:37500-92500 GCF_000196735.1 Bacillus amyloliquefaciens DSM 7 = ATCC 23350 | reverse complement strand
TCGCGTTGCTTCGAATTAAACCACATGCTCCACCGCTTGTGCGGGCCCCCGTCAATTCCTTTGAGTTTCAGTCTTGCGACCGTACTCCCCAGGCGGAGTGCTTAATGCGTTAGCTGCAGCACTAAGGGGCGGAAACCCCCTAACACTTAGCACTCATCGTTTACGGCGTGGACTACCAGGGTATCTAATCCTGTTCGCTCCCCACGCTTTCGCTCCTCAGCGTCAGTTACAGACCAGAGAGTCGCCTTCGCCACTGGTGTTCCTCCACATCTCTACGCATTTCACCGCTACACGTGGAATTCCACTCTCCTCTTCTGCACTCAAGTTCCCCAGTTTCCAATGACCCTCCCCGGTTGAGCCGGGGGCTTTCACATCAGACTTAAGAAACCGCCTGCGAGCCCTTTACGCCCAATAATTCCGGACAACGCTTGCCACCTACGTATTACCGCGGCTGCTGGCACGTAGTTAGCCGTGGCTTTCTGGTTAGGTACCGTCAAGGTGCCGCCCTATTTGAACGGCACTTGTTCTTCCCTAACAACAGAGCTTTACGATCCGAAAACCTTCATCACTCACGCGGCGTTGCTCCGTCAGACTTTCGTCCATTGCGGAAGATTCCCTACTGCTGCCTCCCGTAGGAGTCTGGGCCGTGTCTCAGTCCCAGTGTGGCCGATCACCCTCTCAGGTCGGCTACGCATCGTCGCCTTGGTGAGCCGTTACCTCACCAACTAGCTAATGCGCCGCGGGTCCATCTGTAAGTGGTAGCCGAAGCCACCTTTTATGTTTGAACCATGCGGTTCAAACAAGCATCCGGTATTAGCCCCGGTTTCCCGGAGTTATCCCAGTCTTACAGGCAGGTTACCCACGTGTTACTCACCCGTCCGCCGCTAACATCAGGGAGCAAGCTCCCATCTGTCCGCTCGACTTGCATGTATTAGGCACGCCGCCAGCGTTCGTCCTGAGCCAGGATCAAACTCTCCGATAAAGTAGTTTGACTGACTACGCACATCGCTGTGCGATTTATTTAAAACTTTGAATTAACAGGTACGTTTTGTCTTGTTTAGTTTTCAAAGATCATTTTGTCTTTCGTTCAAGCGACTTTATTATTATATCTTATCAATCTCTTGAAGTCAACAACTTTTTAAAATTTCTTTTTTCGTCAGCGCCTTGTTTAGCGGCAACGAATAATAATATACCACCTCACAAATAATAGTGCAATAGTTTTTTAAAAAGAAAATCAAAAAAGTTTTACAAACGACTTGTTTCTAAAAAAGCGCCGTACTGCGATATGCAGAAACGGCGCTTTCACTTTTATTAGCGATGTCTCATTTGAGGGAATAATAAAACGTCTCTGATAGACGGAGCATTTGTTAACAGCATGACGAGGCGGTCGATGCCGATACCCAATCCTCCGGTCGGCGGCATGCCGTATTCAAGAGCTTCAACGAAGTCTTCATCCATCATATGCGCTTCATCGTTTCCTTCTTCTCTTTCTTTCAATTGCGCTTCAAAGCGTTCTCTCTGATCGATAGGGTCATTCAGCTCCGTAAACGCGTTAGCGTGCTCACGGCCGACGATAAACAGCTCGAAACGGTCTGTAAAACGAGGGTCCTCAGGATTTTTCTTAGCGAGAGGAGAAATCTCTACAGGATGTCCGTAAATAAATGTCGGCTGAATGAGTGTTTCTTCAATTTTTTGTTCGAAGAATTCATTGATGATATGGCCCACTGTCATTGAGTTTGTGATCTCGATGCCATGTTCTTTTGCATGGCTTCGCGCTTCTTCAACAGTCATCTCATTCCAGAAATCTACGCCTGTCGCTTCTTTGACGGCATCTACCATATGGAGTCGTTTCCATTCAGGTTTCAGATCAATCTGCTCTTCGCCGTACTGGATTGTGGTGCTTCCCAGCACTTCCTGCGCAATATGTGCAACGAGGTTTTCCGTCAGGCTCATAATATCCTTATAATCGGCGTACGCTTCATACAGCTCAATCATCGTGAATTCAGGATTGTGGCGTGTAGAAACACCTTCATTACGGAACACGCGGCCGATTTCGTAGACTTTTTCTAATCCGCCGACGATAAGGCGTTTCAGATGCAGCTCAATCGCAATACGCATATAAAGAGGCATATCGAGCGCATTATGATGCGTGATGAACGGGCGTGCAGACGCTCCTCCCGGTATGCTGTGCATCGTAGGTGTTTCAACTTCTAAGTATCCATGGTCATCTAAGTATCTTCTCATCGCTTGGATGATTTTGCTGCGTGTGATAAACGTTTGTTTGCTGTCAGGATTTACGATGAGATCAAGGTAGCGCTGACGGTAACGCTGTTCTACATCTTTTAATCCATGATATTTATCAGGAAGAGGACGCAGTGCTTTTGTCAGCAGTTCAAAAGATGTCGCTTTGACAGACAGCTCGCCTACGTTTGTTTTGAAAACTTTCCCGGTGATGCCGATAACGTCTCCGAGGTCTGAAGATTTAAAGATTTCATATTGTTCTTCGCCGACACTGTCTTTTCTTACGTAGATTTGAATTTGGCCCTCTAAGTCCTGCAGGTGCGCAAAGCCGGCTTTTCCTTTTCCGCGCTTTGTCATCATACGGCCTGCAATGGTAACTTCGATCGCTTTTTCTTCAAGTTCTTCTTTAGAAAGCTCCTGATAGGCGTCAATGATCTGCTGAGATTGATGTGTTCTCTCGAAACGTTCGCCGAAAGGATCAATGCCGTTTTCTCTCAGCTGGTTCATTTTATCGCGTCTGACTTGCAGCTGGTCGTTCAATTCCTCATGATTTTGCTCTTCTTGACTCATTGGTATCACTCCGTTACATTTTGATTTCATGAAAAAGCAGAAAAACTGCCAGCGGTAAGCTGGCAGTGAGCAGCAATAGAGGGTGTATATTAACCTACTTTTGCATCTTGAAGCTCTTTTGCCTCTACTTCAGCCGTAAATGCATCTAAAAGCTGCACAAACTCTTCACGCGCCTCACAATGGTTGATTCCGTTGCGGACCTCCGCATTGCCTCTGACGCCTTTCAGATACCAGGCAGCGTGTTTTCTCATTTCTCTGACTGCCACTTTTTCGCCTTTTAACTTAATCAGGCGGTCTAAGTGCAGCTTACATACTGACATTTTTTCACGGACTTTCGGTTCGTCTTTTAACTCACCGGTTTCAAGGTACTGAACCGTACGGTAGATCATCCACGGGTTGCCGAGTGCGGCACGGCCGATCATGACACCGTCAACACCGGTTTCCTCGAGCATGCGTTTCGCGTCCTGAGGCGTTTTGACATCGCCGTTTCCGATGACAGGAATAGAGAGGGATTGTTTTACTTCTTTAATGATATCCCAGTTCGCAGTGCCTTCATACATTTGCACTCTTGTGCGGCCGTGCAGCGCAACGGCTTTTCCGCCGGCGCGTTCAACAGCCTGGGCGTTTTTCACGGCATAAATGTGATCTTCATCCCAACCCATTCGCATTTTCACTGTGACGGGTTTATCAACAGCATCTACTACTGCGGATACCATTTCATAAATTTTGTTCGGATCGAGAAGCCATTTTGCCCCCGCATCGCATTTTGTAATCTTCGGCACAGGACATCCCATGTTAATATCAATAATATCAGCTGTCGTATTTTGATCGACAAACTTAGCCGCTTCTACAAGGGTTTCTTTCTCTCCTCCGAAAATCTGAAGGCTGAGAGGTTTTTCTCTCTCCTCGATGAAGAGCATTCCCATTGTTTTCGCGTTGTTGTACAGAATGGCTTTGTCACTGACCATTTCCGCACATACGAGTCCCGCTCCGAATTCTTTAACAGTAAGACGGAATGCGGCATTGCAGACTCCGGCCATCGGAGCAAGAACTACTCTGTTTTTCAATTCAATATCACCGATTTTAAACATTAATCGACCTCCTTTCGTGCATTTTGAGGCGGAGCCAATTCCTCCGCGCTTATATTTAAAGCATCAGCAGCATCACGAATGATCACAGCTGACGGCAAACGGTTTCCGCGTTCAATCTCCCCGAGAATGGAAACTGATATACCTATCGCTTTTGCAAACCCTTCTTGAGTATACCCCTTCAGCTTTCTGAATGCACGAATTCGTCTACCCCAGATTTCTGCTTCCATACTCTTACACCTTCTTGGTTTGTTTCAGCGCTTATGGTGATATGATCCGCCTGAGGACAAATTTCTTTTAACGGCGCAAGGACAAATAAGCGCTCATACATTCTCGGATGCGGAACAATCAGCCGCTCTGTTTCAATATTTTCACGATTATACAGCAAAATGTCAAGGTCTGCCGTTCGCGGCCCCCAGCGGATCTCCCTCGTTCTTCCTAATTCAGCTTCAATGCTCTGCGTCACATCAAGAAGGTCAAAAGGTGATAATGCCGTTTTCACTTCAACCGCCATATTGAGAAACTGATCCTGATCCTCATAGCCGACGGGATCCGTTTCATATATGGAGGACACTTTTGACACCGTCACGCCATCCTGCCGGCTGAGCATGGCCACTGCCTGGCGCAAATAGTGTTCACGATCGCCCATATTGGAGCCGAGGCCGATATATGCCGTGTTGTTCATGATTTCTTTCTCGTCATTTCTATGGCTACTGATTTATAATGGCCGGGAATCGGCGGATCAGGCTTAATAACCTTTACCGTACATTGCTGCACAGGCTCAAATTTCTTAAGAACCGTGTCTGCGATCCGTTCCGCAAGCGTCTCGACCAAATTGACGGGCTCGCCCTCAACGATGCCGCGGCAGACACTGTAAAGCTCCGCATAATTAATGGTATAAGAAAGGTCATCCGTTTGTCCCGCTTTGCTCAAATCCAGCTCGGCAGTCAGGTCTACTTTGAAACGCTGACCGAGTTTATTTTCTTCTTCGAACACGCCGTGATATCCGTAAAACTCCATACCTTCTACATATACTTTATCCATGATGTGCGCCTCCTTTATTCAACATAGCATCCATCATCTTAGTCATTCTCGCGATCTGCTTGACATCGTGCACCCTCACAATGTCGCAGCCTTTCTGGACGCCAAGGCATACCGTCGCTCCCGTCCCCTCGGCACGTTCTTCAGGAGGAAGGTCAAGCACACGGCCGATGAATCTTTTTCTCGATGTCGCGAGGAGCAGCGGATACCCTAACCCGCTGAACACTTCCAGCTTGTTCATGACAGCCAGATTGTCCTCATAGCTTTTCGCGAAGCCGATCCCCGGATCCAGAATCATGTTTTCATCTGAAACGCCGGCTTCTGCGGCAATTTTTACACTTTCCATCAAATCTGCGAGCATATCAGGAATCAGATCGTTATAGTTTCTCTCCTTGCGATTATGCATTAAGATAATCGGAACACTGTGTGCGGCGGCTACTGACGCCATGTCAGGATCACCTTTCGCCCCCCAGATGTCATTAATGATGGAGGCCCCCGCTTTGACCGCTTCGTCTGCTACGGACGCTTTGTACGTATCAATTGAAATCGGAACGTCCAGTTCGCTTGTGATCCGCTCTATGGCGGGGATTACACGTGACATTTCCTCATCAGCCGACACGAGTGATGCGCCGGGCCTTGTCGATTCTCCGCCGATATCTATGATGTGCGCCCCTTCTTCAGCCATCTTCGCCGCATGGAGAAGCGCTCTTTCCGTACTGTCGTATTTACCGCCGTCAGAGAAGGAGTCTGGCGTTACATTTAATATCCCCATAATGAGTGTCTTCTCTTTATAGGACAGAGCGCCTTTTTTTGTATGAATCAGTTTAGGCTGTTCAATTGTTTGCTGCGCCATTTTGTTCCTCCTCCTATACATTCATTTTGTTTATTTCCCGCTGATACTGCGTCCGGAGCAATTGCACCGTTTTACCATCCGCTCCGGGAAGCGGCACTTCCTCTATTTTAGAAAACGGGATGATTTCAAGGACGGAGTTTGTCATCCACGCTTCATCCGCTTCAAGCATTGATTGAAAACGGAATCGGCCTTCAATGACTTCTGTCCCCTGCCGTTTCAATTCATCAATGACAAACTGCCTCGTTACACCGTCGAGAATGCCTGTATCCAAGGATGGCGTGAAGACCTTGTCTCCTTTTCGCCAAAACACATTGGAGACAATGCCTTCCGCGACATCTCCTTCTTTGGTCAGGAAAATCCCTTCAAGATTCGGATCATTGCCGATTTCCTGTTTAGCGTACATGTTGTTTAAATAGTGATGGGATTTTAACCGAAAAGATCCTTCAGGCGTATTTCTCCGGACAGAGAGAAGCTTGCCTTCTTTTTGAACAGGCAGGGCTTCCGGATTGAGCCGGTTGACGAAACAAAGGACAGTCGGCTTTTCATAAGTCTGGGCAGTAAATCCCTTATCGCTGACGCCGGCGGAGACGTTAAGCCGGACACGCGCGCTGCCGTCCTCTATGTCATTGAGGAGCAAGAGGCTGTCAAGCATATCAAGCAGCTCCTGTTTGTTCACCTCATATGCAATCTGCAGATCCCGGAGCGCCCTGTTGAGCCTGGCGACATGCGCATCCGGCAGAAACGGCCGGCCGCTGTAAAGCCTGAACGTCTCGAACGCGCCGATCCCGTACAGATAACCATGGTCAAAAGGAGAAAGCGCCGCTTCTTTCTCCTCTATATATTGACCATTCAAATATATAATCACACCGTCACTTCCTTCTTGCGGTGTGTCTCTATAAAGTTTCTGAGCATCTCTTTGCCGAAGGAGGTCATGATGGATTCCGGATGGAACTGAACACCTTCAATGGGCAGCTCATTATGACGGATTGCCATAATTTCTCCTTCCTTGGTTTGAGCGGATACCGTAAAGCAGTCCGGCAATGTATCCGCTTTGACAATAAGCGAGTGGTACCGAGTGGCGACCAGCGGATTTTGCAGGCCATTAAAAATTGTCTGCCCGTCATGCATAATCTCTGACGTTTTGCCGTGCATGAGCCGCTCCGCTCTGACGACATCGCCGCCGAATACTTGTGCGATCGACTGATGTCCGAGACATACGCCGAAAATAGGAATGCTGCCGGCAAAATGTTTGATCGCTTCGAGGCTGATCCCCGCTTCATCCGGACTGCACGGCCCAGGTGAAATCATCAAGAAATCCGGCGCCAGCTCTTCTATCTCTTCAATCGTAATCCCGTCATTCCGTCTGACGATCAGTTCCTCCCCCAGCTCACCCAAATATTGAACCAAGTTGTACGTAAATGAATCATAATTGTCAATCATTAATATCATCTCTGCTCACCTCATCTAATTTTTTGTCTCTTCTTCGCTCAGCTCTAATGCCTTTTTCATCGCAAAAGCTTTTTTGAACGATTCCTTGTATTCATGCTTCGGAACCGAGTCAATGACCACTCCTGCGCCGGACTGCATAAAAGCATGTCCTCCGGCTGCATAGATCGTCCGGATTACAATGTTAAACTGCAAATCTCCGTTAAATCCAAACCAGCCTATAGATCCAGTATAAAGCCCTCGTCTTGTCGGCTCAAGCTCTTCTATAATTTCCATCGTTCTCACTTTGGGCGCTCCCGTGATGGTGCCGCCCGGAAAAACCGCATGAATAATATCTGTCGCGTCATATCCGTCCTGCAGTTCTCCCTGTACATTTGACACGATATGCATGACGTGGGAGTACTTTTCGATCGCCATAAACTCGTTCACCCGCACGGAGCCGTAGCGCGATACGCGCCCGAGATCATTGCGCTCAAGATCAACAAGCATGACGTGTTCCGCACGTTCTTTTTCATTGTGAATTAATTCATCAGCAAGCGCCTTGTCTTCAGCATCGTCTTTTCCTCTTGAACGCGTACCCGCGATCGGTCTCATTTCAAGCTTCTTCCCCTTTTTTGTTACCAATAGCTCCGGCGACCCGCATATCACTTGAAAACCCGGCGTCTCCAGATAGGCCATGTAAGGAGACGGATTAACGTTTCTCAAATGTTTATACACTTCATACGGATGAACGGATAAGGACTGGGATTGCCTGATGGACAAATTAACCTGAAACACATCACCGCTCGCAATATATTGTTTAATTTGTTCTACAGCCTGTGAAAATCCTTCTTCAGTGAACGGAGCGGCATACGATCCGTCTCCGTCCCGGTTCAGCGGTGAATAAGGCTCGTCCTCCGTTTGGAGGGAACACCACATATCCTCTAAGCCGGACAGCTTCTCTTCCGCAAGCTCCGCTTCTTCCGATTCGGTATGAGTAATGAGCCATAACGCCTCTTCCTCATGGTCATAAACGGCCACATCGTCAAAAACGAGAAAGTAAATATCAGGTGTTTCCAAATCATCTAAAGACAGCATCTTAAAATTCTCAATATATCGGGCGTAGTCGTAACTGATAAAGCCAATTGCGCCGCCTTGGAAGTCCGGGAACTCATCGTTTGTTTCCGTCCCAAGCGCCTCAAACCACTCATGAAAGGCCCGCAGCGGGTCACCTTCTTTAAACAGCGTTTCCCCTTCATGCTTGATTGTCGTAATTCCGTCTTTCCCCTTGACGGACGCAATCGGATCTAGACCGGCTATACTGAATCTTCCCCCTCTCGCGCTTTCGAGCAGAACATGCCGTTTTCTCGATTTCGAAAGGTTTTCATACTGCTGTAAAAATGCTTGTTTCGTAAAAGGTATTCTTCTTCCTGCCGGTCTGCGTTGTGCCATCTTATCAATCCTCTGCTTCGTTTTTCTCTAGTTTTATTTTATAGCAATCACACTGGTGAAAAAAGTGAATTTCTCTTCCAACGATAGAATTCGAAACGTTTTTTGGATTTTCGATGCTTCAGGCACAAAAAAACTCCCGGATACAGCCGGGAGCCGTGTGTATGTCTCTATTCAAACTGATATAGCGGTGTGCTTAAGTAACGCTCTCCGTTACTAGGGATGATCGCAAGCACTTTCTTGCCTTTTCCCAGTTTTTTCGCGATTTCCAGCGCCGCGTAAATGGCTGCTCCGGAAGAAATACCGCCGAGAATCCCTTCTTCTTTTGCCGTTTTACGGGCATATTCAAATGCGTCCTCGTTTTTAACGGGAATGATCTGATCATAAATGTCCGTGTTCAATGTTTCAGGGACAAAACCCGCACCGATACCCTGAATTTTATGCGGACCCGGTTTTCCGCCAGAAAGAACTGGAGAGTCCGCCGGCTCTACCGCATAAATTTTGATGGATGGATATGCTTCTTTCAGCACTTCACCCGCTCCCGTGATGGTTCCGCCCGTACCGATACCGGCCACGAACGCGTCAAGCTGGTCTTCTCCAAACTGTTCTACGATTTCTTTCCCCGTTGTTTGACGGTGAATTTCCGGGTTTGCCGCATTGTTGAATTGCTGAGGCACAAAATAGCCGTGTTCCTCCGCAAGTTCTTCCGCCTTTTTAATGGCGCCCTTCATTCCTTCTGCGCCGGGAGTCAGTACAAGCTCCGCCCCGTATGCGCGCAGCAGATTGCGTCGCTCCATACTCATCGTATCAGGCATAACGAGGATCGCTCTGAGGCCTTTTGCCGCAGCCACCATCGCAAGACCGATTCCTGTATTTCCGCTTGTCGGTTCAATGATTGTGTCGCCGGCTTTTAATTTCCCTTCTTTTTCAGCCGCTTCAATCATCGCCACTCCGATACGGTCTTTTACGCTGCTGCCCGGATTCATGTATTCAAGCTTCAGATATACATCTGCGCTGTTTTCATCCGTCAGGCGATTCAATTTCACAATAGGAGTATTACCGATTAGTTCAGTAATAGAATTTGCAATACGAACCATATTGGACACCTCAATTTCCGACTAAATTTATTGGTATTATAAATACAAGTTATCAATTTCAAAATTTTTTGTCAATCATTTAGTTCTTTTTTCCCCGTAGAACCAAGAGACCCCCGCCTCTTTCCACAGCGTTTTGACCGTCGCCTTATCACCTAATTGATCCATCGCGATCTGGCGTCTGATTTGGCTCTTCACTTCATTGTATGAGAAAGTTCTCGCTTTAAGCTTTTCTTTCAGCTGAATGACCGCATATCCTGAAGAAACTTTAATCGGTTCAGCCGACCATTCATTTTCTTTAAGGTTTTTGGCTTCTGTGATATATGCCGGCGGGATATTCTCCTGGTTTTCTGTCACAAAGCCGAGGTCTCCGCCATACTGAGACGTGTATCTGTCTGTGGAACGCTCTGCGGCGACGGCTTCAAAGCTGGAACCGCCTTTCAAATCAGCCAGAACCCTGTCCGCTTCTTCTTTGCTTTTAACGACGATATGCCGGATTCTGTAGGAATCATCGAATTGATACAGTTCTTTATTTTTATTATAAAATGATTGCATTTCCTTATCCGAAATATCGATATCCTTCGTCAGCAGTTCTTCAAGAAGAATGTTGTAGCGGATCTGGTCTTTCCATTCTTTTTCCGTAATATGACTGTCTTCATAAAATGAATTATTCACAGCTTTGATTAAAAGAAATTCTCTCTCCAGTTCGCTGTTTGACACTGTGAGTTTATTCTTTTTCGCAAGTTTTTCCACTACTTGTGTATTAATCATGTCTTCCAGAGTTGATTTTCCGTACTCATCTTCCATCTTTTTCATCCAGTCTTGCCTCGTGATATGTTTATCACCGATTGTCGCGATGGATTCTTCAGATGATCCCGCGGCTTGGGATTTTGTTAACTTATACGCGACTGCCACGCTGCATACTAACAGCGCCGCTACAATAATTGTCAAAAGTGTTCTCGGTTTCAAAATCTACCCCATCCCTTTAATAAAATAGAACAACCCGCTAAAGAGCTAGCGGGTTGTTTCGTCACGAAGCTCTTCCAGTTCTTCTTTTGTAAATAAATATTTCTCATTACAAAAATGGCAAACCGCTTCGGCTTTTCCGTCTTCTTCTATCATATCTTGTATTTCTTTTTTGCCTAGTCCTAAAATAGCCGCTTCGAATCGGTCTTTTGAACAAGAACAGTGAAATTTGACCGGCATGGTCTCGAGTACGTCCGGTTTTTGACCCAGTACTTCTTCTAAGATTTCTTCCGGTGTCAGGCCTTTTTGAATTAATTTAGAAATCGGTTCGATTTGAGATAATTGCTTTTCGATTGTTGAAATGGTTTCTTCATCGGTTCCCGGGAGAAGCTGGATAATGAAGCCGCCCGCAGCGAGAATTGTGTTATCAGGGTTTACAAGCACACCTACACCGACGGATGAAGGGACTTGTTCAGAAGAAACTAGGTAGTATGTGAAGTCGTCACCGAGTTCGCCTGAGACAATCTCTACTTGTCCCGTAAAATAGTCACGCAAGCCCAGATCTTTTACAACACTAAGGGTTCCGTCCGTTCCTACCGCCCGTCTGACATCCAGTTTCCCCTGTTCATTGAGGTCAAAATGAACGTGCGGATTTGATACGTAGGCTCTGACTTCACCCTTTGCGTTCGCATCTGCGACAATGGCACCGATCGGGCCGCCGCCTTCTATCTTGACGGTCAGCTTATCTTCACCCTTCAGCATCGCTCCGAGGATCAGAGAAGCTGTCATCGTCCGGCCGATTGCGGCTGATGCCGTCGGCCATGTGTCATGCCTTCTTTGCGCTTCATTTACCATATCTGTCGTTCTGGCTGCATAAGCCCGTACTTTACCGTCATATGCAATTGCTTTAATTAAATAATCCATCGTTTACCTCCTATACGTGACCCACGCGATTTCGCTCATAAATGATTTCAAGCCCTTTCAGAGTGAGAAACGGGTCAACAATATCAATACAGTCTGATTCGTTCGCGATCAATGATGCAAGTCCGCCTGTCGCAATGACTTTCGGTTCTTGTTTGGCCTGCCATTTCATCCGCTTCACTATGCCTTCAACTTGTCCGACATAGCCGAAAAGGATGCCGGACTGCATGGCGCTTACCGTGTTTTTGCCGATGATATTATCCGGACGGGCAATTTCAATTCTCGGAAGCTTGGCCGCACGGGAGTAGAGCGCTTCCGTTGAAATCGTAATGCCGGGAGCAATCGCGCCGCCCATATATTGCTTGTTTTCATCAATGTAGCAATACGTCGTCGCCGTTCCGAAGTCAACGACAATTAATGGGCCGCCATACTGCTGAATTGCCGCAACGGCGTTGACGATCCTGTCTGCCCCCACTTCTTTCGGATTGTCATATTTTATATTTAAACCTGTTTTCATCCCCGGGCCGACAACCTGCGGCTCGATGTGAAAGTATTTTGTGCACATTCTTTCTAAAGAGAACATGATCGGCGGCACAACGGATGAGATGATAATCCCTTCAATTTGTTCAAACATGAGTCCGGAATGTTCAAATAAGGAGCGGAGCAGCATGCCGAATTCATCTTCCGTTTTGTGTCTGCTCGTTTCTATACGCCAATGATATTCTAATTCCCCATCATGATATACACCAATCACGGTGTTGGTGTTCCCCACATCTATAACCAGTAACAACCTCTATCACCACTTTTGAATAGTTTCTAATCATAACATTTTCAACATTCTACAATACCATACACGATCTGCGGCTCTTTTGTAAACAAAACGGAACCAGTAAAAAAACCGCCGGTATATGCCGGCGGTTTTCATATCAGAATGCGAACTATTCTTTCGGTTCGTCCTTCTTTTCGTCTTCTGTTTTAGACAGAATGTTTACTTTCACATCGTCTTTTTGAAGATGGTCATCTGAGAAATTGCGCTCTGGGAGTTTTCCGTGATCCACAAGATGCTTGATTTGTTCCGCATCTAATGTTTCCACATCAAGCAATGTCTGAGCAATCAATTCAAGCTTATCGCGATTTTCAGTCAGGATTGTTTTCGCACGCTCATAACATTCTTTAATGATGCGTTGAATTTCCTGATCGATTTCGTAAGCGATCTGATCACTGTAGTTTTGCTCGTTGTTGAAATCCCGGCCCAGGAATACTTGACCGCCTTGAGATTGACCGAACTGAAGCGGTCCGAGTTTTTCTGACATACCGAACTCTGTCACCATTCTTCTGGCAATGTTCGTTGCCCGCTGGAAGTCATTGTGAGCCCCCGTGCTGACTTCGCCGAAGATAATTTCCTCGGCAACGCGTCCGCCCAGAAGACCGACAATTTTATCGAGAAGTTCAGGTTTTGTCTGGAAGTAACGGTCTTCTCTCGGAAGCATGACTGCGTATCCGCCTGCCTGCCCCCTCGGAACGATCGTTACTTTATGAACCATATCGGCTTCATCCAGCACAAGTCCGATAACGGTGTGACCGCCTTCGTGGTACGCCACGATATTGCGTTCTTTTTTCGAAATGACGCGGCTTTTCTTCGCAGGGCCCGCAATGACACGGTCCGTTGCTTCATCAATGTCGCGCATGTCAATTTTCTTCTTGTTTTGACGGGCAGCAACGAGTGCCGCTTCGTTAAGAAGGTTTTCTAAATCGGCGCCTGAGAAACCAGGTGTTCTTGAAGCAATTGCTTTTAAGTTCACCGTCTCATCAAGCGGTTTGTTTCTCGCATGGACCTTCAATACGGCTTCACGGCCGATGACATCCGGACGGTCTACCGTAATCTGACGGTCAAAACGTCCTGGACGGAGCAATGCAGGGTCCAGAATGTCCGCACGGTTTGTCGCAGCGATAATAATGATTCCTTCATTCGCACTGAAACCGTCCATCTCTACAAGCAGCTGGTTCAGCGTCTGTTCGCGTTCATCATGCCCGCCGCCAAGACCGGCGCCGCGCTGACGTCCCACAGCGTCAATCTCATCAATAAAGATCAGGCAGGGCGCGTTCTTTTTCGCATTTTCGAATAAATCACGAACACGGGAAGCACCGACACCGACAAACATTTCAACGAAGTCAGATCCGCTGATGCTGAAGAAAGGAACGCCCGCTTCACCGGCTGATGCTCTCGCAAGCAATGTCTTACCGGTTCCCGGAGGTCCGACCAACAGTACGCCTTTAGGAATTCTCGCGCCAAGCTCGGCAAATTTGCGAGGATCTTTCAGAAACTCAACAACCTCAACAAGCTCCTGCTTCTCCTCATCCGCGCCGGCTACATCTTTAAACTTCACGCGTTTCTTTTCTTCCGTATACAGCTTCGCTTTGCTCTTTCCGAAGTTCATGACACGGCTTCCGCCGCCCTGAGCCTGATTGAGCAGGAAGAAAAACAGAATAAAGATGATGACAAACGGAATGATCGTCGTTAAGAACGTCACCCACCCGCTTGTTTCCTGTGCGGGATCAACTTTTACGTCCGTCTTTTTAATTGCGTCAAATATCTGGTCTGCTCCTTTTCCTTCAGGAACATGTGTTAAAAAGTACTGGTCTTTGTCATATTTTTTCAGCTGTCCTTTTACCTCATAAACACCTCTGACAGGCTGAACCGATACGCTGTCAACTTTCCCTTCATCGAGATTCTTGATAAACGTACTGTACGACATATTTTCTGTTTTCGGGTTTGAAGTCTGGAAGTAACTCACAACCCCGATTACTACTAATAAAATAAGTAAATAAAAAATGGTATTACGGAAGACCCGATTCATTCCTTACCTCCTCCCACAGTAAGCACAACTATGTTCAATAGTACCATAGAAAATCATTCCAATACAACCGATAACCATCTCGGAAGCAGGCAGCCGATCAGCTTTCATAAATCGCCGGTTTTAACACTCCGATGTAAGGCAGATTGCGATAGCGTTCGGCATAATCAAGTCCGTAACCCACAACAAACGCGTCAGGAACTTCAAAGCCTACGAAGTCTGCTTTAATGTCCGCTTTTCTTCCGCTTGGTTTATCCAACAGGGTAACAATCTTAATTGATTTCGCTTTACGATATCGGAAGAGTTCTACGAGATAGCTCAAGGTTAACCCACTGTCGATAATATCTTCAATGATTAAGATGTCCCGGCCTTCTACAGATGTATCCAAATCTTTGATGATTTTGACTTCTCCGGAAGAAACCGTGGAATTTCCGTAGCTTGATACATCCATGAAGTCCATTTCCAAATATGTATCAATATGCTTTATAAGATCAGCCATAAAAGGAAGCGCTCCCTTTAATACACCGATTGCCAACGGAAACGTGTCGCTGTACTCGCTTGTTAATTGTTCTCCAAGCTGTTTTACTTTCTGCTGGATCTCTTCTTCTGAAATCAGCACTTTTTCGATATCTTGTTTCATGTTAATGCTTGCCCCCTACACTTTTCATGCTGTCTATATTGTAATACAATGCGGTCACTGTTTGGAATCACAAGATCGTCAAAGATGGATTTTTTCAAGCCAGGCAGCCAGATAATTTCACCGCTTGCATCCGTTACAATCGGCCATACGTCCCGATCACGCAGAGGCAGTTTATGATCAATAAATATATCTTTTACCTTTTTCGAGCCATTCATCCCTTTAAGTTTGATCCGGTCACCGATTTTTCTCGTCCGGATTGTTAAAGGAAATTGCACCTTATTTCTGCTTGTCATAAAAACAGCATTCCCATTTGTGATATGAGGGTCAGCCTGATCGGCCACCTCTATCATAAAGCCGTTGGGCAGAACAGCAGTCTCGCCTTCCGCTCCTTGCAGCTGCAGCTCAAAGGGAACCTTTTCACATTGCCATTGTTCAAATGTAAACAAACATGTCTGATATGATTTGACCACCTTCAGCCCTTTCGGAAAATCAAGCACCCCAGAAGCGCTTCCGTTTTCTGCCCATTCAAGAAACTGCTGTATGTGGCGGGCGGAAAACGACGATGGAACGTTTTCATAAAGATAGTTTAATATTAGTTGAACTCCTCTTCTTTGTAAAGGTATCGGAAGGGCAAGCAATTGAGAGGAGCTGACTTCAACTGATGTGTCAGACTTGCTTGTAATAACCTTATTCATTCGTTCTTTCGTTAATGACTGCAAGTATTGTTCGTCTTCTGTCAGTGCTTCACTCACTTTTTGAAACATTTTATGAACGTCAGGTGATTCTTGTTTTAAAAAAGGAAGCACGGTCTTTCTGAATCTGTTTCTTGTATAATCGTCCTTTGTATTGCTCTCATCCGTTCTGTAGGACAGTCTTTCTTGACGGCAGTATTCAAGGATTTCATCCTTTGCCGCATAGAGGAAAGGCCTGATCAGCAAACCGGAAGCAAATTCGCGGACGGGCTGCATTCCCGCAAGCCCTGCCCCGAGCGTGCCTTTCGCAAGCCTCATGAGCATGGTCTCAACTTGATCATCTCCATGATGAGCCAACGCTAAAAACTTCGCTTGGTGCTTTGCCATCAGATCTTTGAAAAACTGATATCTGCAATCACGCGCGGCAGCCTGCTTGTTCAGCTTATTCTTCTTTGCGTATGCAGAAACATCAATCTGGACCGTTTCGCAGAGAATGTGTTCCGCCTCGCAGTATGACTGCACAAACTTCATATCTTCTTCAGATTCAGATCCTCTGAACTGATGGTCGACATGCGCCGCTATGATAACGGAGGACTTCCCGAAGTGCTTATTCAGCATACTGAGAAGCGCCATTGAATCTGGGCCTCCGGAGACCCCGGCAATAATCGTTTCCCCCTCCGCCTGAAGATGATATGTTTTGAAAAAATCTTCCACGCTTTTCACAATGTCCCCCTCACGATGAGCAGGTTTTTTAAAGATATACATATCCTATCACTTTCATTCCCTCCAAGCAAAGAAGAAGCATGAGCTCAGGCGTCCGGCCGGCATTAGATGAGAAAAAAGACGATGTAAGCGAAATAAAGGGCGAGAACGCTGATTAAAATGAGTGTTGTTTCAAATAAACCATTGTTTTTTGCGGGTTTTTGTTTAGGTTTATACCGGGTCTGAGAAACAGTGCCCTGCCGCGGTTTTGCTTGCGGCGGCTTAGGCTTTGCGGCATCCTTCCTTTTGCTCCCGATACACTGCCCCGCCGTCAGGATATCATGCTTCATGGCTTCCGCCGAAGGATATTGGCCGTTTAAAGCAGAAAACAGAACCTTCTTATACTTATTCAAAAACGGATGGCCTTCAATGATGGACCGAAGCTGCTCTTTCGGCTTGCCTGTCTTCTTGCACTCTTTCTTCTGAACACAGTGGATCATGATCATCGCTACAGCAAACAAGTCATAGGATGGTTCTGCTTTTCTTGTTCCATACCCCCAATAGCCCCTGTCGTAAAACTCCGTATACTCTTTAATTGCGCGGCCCTGTTTTGTCGTTCCCCCTACATCAATGCAGCGAATGGCAGCCGGAGGTCCGGTTACAATGAGGTTTTCCGGCTTGAGGTCGCCAAAGACCCATCCTTGCTGATGAAGGACTGACAGACTGGAAAGAAGCTGAACCATCAGCACCGGAATCCACTCTGTTCCCTTACTGCTGATATATTGCGGAAGAAGCGGCCCTTCTATGTACTCCATCACGTAAAAAGATACATTTTTATTCAGCTGCGGAATAAACGCATCGTCCGCATCAAAAAAAGAAGGCCCCATCGTTTGCGACCGGGCCTTTGAAAAGGATTTCAAGACATTCACTTCAGAGGTAACAGACATGCTGTCGCTGCTTATTTTCAAAGCGACATGTCCGCCTGATGCTTCTGCCAGATATACAATACCGTTAGCCCCTTTGCCAAGCTGTTTGAGCAATCTGTAGGATTTGCCGTTCCATTTGCCCTGAATTGCCGTCCCCGGTGCCAGACTACATGCCAAACTCGTCAAAGCGTCGTTCATCATCTGCCAACATGCTCCTTCTTGAGCGGATTCTCTCAAACTGCTGTGTCGCTTCCCGGATAGCGGGACCCGTAGGGGTGATTCCGCCGGTTGACAGCTTCGCAAAGAGTGCAGAAAGGGATTCAAGCTTCGGCGTCCAATTCAGCACAAGCTCAACTTCCTGGCTTTTCCCGGGAAATATACACATTGCAAATTCATTGTGTCCGGCCCGGGAATTTAAACTGATGGAAAGATCGATCAGCGCTTCTTTCACCGTCGGCAGTTTTGGCGCCATGCTGGCACTCGTATCAACCAGTACAAGCACTTGCAGATGAACCGTTTCGCCGAGCTCATCAACCACTTCCATCACTTCGCCGCGTTTTTCCGGAGAAAGCTCTTCCATTTCAACGTTTTTCCCTAAAATTTGTTTAAGCTCTTGATTGACGACACCCTGCAGTGTCTGGGTCATTGCTTTTTTCGTCACCATTTGAACCGTCTGAGACAATTGAGATGCATACACAACTTGGTGGACGCCGCCTCCGGCCATGGCGATGCCTTCAACTTCCTTCATTGCCTCTTGGTCAATCGCGTTTTCTTCCATAATTCCTATAACATTCACCGTAATCCCCTGCTCCTTGGCGAAAGCCGCCATTGCGATCGGGTCTTCGCCATGATTGGAGCAGCCATCTGTAATCAGCAGAACTTGATTTAAATGTCCCTTATTCACATACATTCCTCCCGGTGATACGATTAGTCCCATCTTCGCCAGAAGGAAAGTGATTTATACGAAAGGTTTAAGAAATCTCCTTATTATTTTGGAAAACTGCCGGCACAGGTATGGAAGCCCATTTCGGCGTATTATGATCAATCCGGACGACAACGACCGTCATGTCGTCTTCGATTTGGCCGGCACGCGTTCTGATGACCTCTTCCATTAATATATCAGCGATTTCCTGCGGGTCTTCGGTTTTTAGCCCTTTCATTTTCCGTTTCATCCACAGGTCGTGGTTTTCAACATGCTTCGGTCCTTCAAATATACCGTCACTCATCATGACAAGCAGATCACCCGCTTTTAACTGTTCACTTACGACTTCCACATCAAATTCATTGATAATGCCGATCGGCAGATTGCTGGCCTGCACTTTCATGACTTGATCTCCCCGCTTAATAAAACTCGGCGTTGAACCGACCTTCAAGAATTTGCAGCTTGCATCCTGAAGGTCGATGATAGAAAGATCAAGAGTTGAATAGATTTCGTCTGTCGTCCGTAAAGACAGAATACTGTTGATGGTTTTAATCGCTATCTTTTCATCAATACCGGATTCGAGAATTTTTTCAAGCAGTTTAATCGTTTCATTACTCTCATAATGAGCCCTCGCCCCATTGCCCATGCCGTCACTGATCGCGGCCGCATACTTTCTCGCGCCCAGTTCCATCATGCTGTAGCTGTCGCCGGAGACAAGACCGCCGCCTTTTGCCGCATGAGCCGCGCCTGTCGATACCCGGTAAGACTTGGTCGAACCGAACGCGACATGGCTGTAGCCATTTGGATGAGTCGAGTGCTGTTCGCTTTTGACAAGTATCTGCTCCTCAAGAATGTCAGACAGCATCGGGGCGATAATTTTCTCACTCTCACCGTGCCCCCCGCTGAACGGGATTGTCATTTCGATATCAATGTTGCCCTGCTCCAAGCTGTATATCTCGACATGCTGAATCTCGATTCCGAAATGCTGAAGCGCCTCTATCATTTGTTCTTCCTGTATAAAATGCTGCTCCCTTTCCCGTTTTATTTCCCGAGAAAAGTCCGCCATGACCTCAGAAACCCCCAACAGCTGCTCGGCAACAAGCCTTCTGCTGTCCTGGACTTTTCTTTTCAGCGTCAGATGGGCGTGATGGTGGGCAAGCTCGTCTTCAATCAGCTCTTCCACCTGTCTGGATTTGGAACAGTGCTGCTGAAACTCCTTTTTTAATCTGCGGTTTGAGGCATATTGTTTTTCTTCTGTTTCATGCATAACTTGTTTCATTAAATCATATGTTTTATCAAAGTTTTGAACCCAGCATTTGCTTTTCTTATAACAGGATTGGCAGGAATGCTCAGTAATTTTGCTTAAAAAGAGATCCACTTCCCCTTCTTCAGCCTGCTCATCGGAAGACGTCTGATGAAAGGTGGCAAAGCTCTCCGACAAGGCATGAAACACATTGGAGAACTGGTCTACTTTCTGGGCAGTGACATCTCTGATTTTCCTCGCGTACTGCTGCTGTTCCTGACTGTGCTCAGCAGTGCCCGGTATGTAGCGCGCCACCTTTTTCGTAATCGATTGGGGCGTAATTAAAAACAAGGCAACGGCAATTAACGATTCGTAAAGGGTGGTCATTAATCCGGCGGACCCTTCCCCATATAATGAAATCAGCAGTGAGCCGATCACTAATCCGACTGCGGCGCCGGCTTTCTTGCCTTCCTTCAGCAGTCCGCCAAGAAGTCCGGAAAACGCAAGCAGACTCATTTGATAGAGATTCCCGATATTCGCGAGCCCGAGAATCAGCCCGGTCACAACACCGACAGTACAGCCGATACTTGCTCCGCCGACAAAGGAAAAACTCAGCACGACATAGCGGGCCAGGATATGCTCGGCCTGCATTCCTTGAAATGAAACACCGGCAAGCCCGGTTAAAACGGATGCGATCAAGATCATAAAACAGATGATTTCTTCTATTTTTAATGATTGTTTCACTTTTTTGATCGTGAAGATCGGCAAGCTTTGCAAAAAGATCAGCGTCAAAATAAAGGCCAAGCCCGCCTCGACAACAGCCATCACATAATCATAGGTGGTAAAAGCGCCGCTTTCAAAATAAACAAAACCGATTCTCGCGGCAGCCATGGAGAAAAACACCACGATCGGCAGCATCTTCACCCGGTCCTGCATAATATATGTACCGATTTTTGAAAATAGAGTGAAGACGGCCAAAGCTGTCAGAATCAGCAAAGAGTGTTTCGGCGAAATGGTTAAAGCGCCCGCAAGTAACGACAGACAAGCATAGAAGGCTTTATCTCTTCTGATCAAAAGCATTGCTCCGAAAAACGGGAGCGCAAACGGAAGAACCTCAGATAATATGAAAGCCCGTCCAAGTAAAAAACCGATCACGACATAAATGAAACCCTTATAGAAAAAAAGTGAATGCGCTTGATGAACCGCAAGCTTTGCAGCCTTTTCAAAAAACGATTGCAGTTTTTCCAGAGCTTGTCCCGCCATCGGCCCGTTCACTCTTCTTTCCGCTTTTTCCATTGCTCTCATCCCCCACCTGTTTTATTCGTTGCTTGTCATTATAAATGAAAGCACAGATAGGATTTTGTCAAAAGAAGGTAACGATTTCAAAGAACTCTTCGACGCTTTCTCCCTTGTTCCCCTTTCCTCTCGTATTTCCTCCGACATTTCTCAAAAAGTTGTCTAAATATGAAAAAATCGGCTTCTGTAAAAGAAGCCGATTCGCTTGGATGACCCGTACGGGATTCGAACCCGTGTTACCGCCGTGAAAGGGCGGTGTCTTAACCGCTTGACCAACGGGCCAAATATATATGGTAGCGGCGGAGGGGATCGAACCCCCGACCTCACGGGTATGAACCGTACGCTCTAGCCAGCTGAGCTACACCGCCATATAAGTGCTTATAAGCACAAGTTATATAATACAAAGGTTTCTTCATTCCGTCAACAAAAATTATGAAGTTTTAATTTTCTGACTAAGAGGATAAATAAAAAAAGCATCCGCGGGATAGACGGATGCCCCATGTATTTATAGAAAGCAGCAAGTTATCCTCTTCTTGCTCCGCGCCCTCCACGTTTTGATTCCGTGTTTCGTTTTAAAGATGATAAGCGGTCTTCGCTATCTTTAAGAAACTTGTTCATTTTCTGTTCAAAAGATTCTTTCGGACGGAAATCATTTCTAGGTCTGGCTTGCGGACGGTCTTTAGCTTTTTTAATTGATAAACCAATTTTCCCGTCTTTTTCAACGTTGATGACTTTCACTTCAACTTGATCGCCGACTTTTAAATGTTCGTTAATGTCTTTCACATAATTATCGGCTACCTCACTGATATGAACGAGACCGGTTGAGCCTCCAGGCAATTCAACAAATGCTCCGAAATTTGTAATACCTGTTATTTTCCCTTGCAACTTGCTGCCAACTTCAATCGACATAAAAAAAGTGCTCCTCCTTAGGCTTATAAAAAGATCGTTTGTTTAATTATACCTAAATAAAAATTTAAGTGTCAACAAGGCTACTTGCTCTTCTTTTCTACATTAAAGAGAATCTCACCATTTCCTGACATAAACAAGTCTCTTCTGGCAAGCTCTGTGACGTAATCCTCATCCTTTAATTTGGAAATTTCATCTTTTAAATCAGCCTGTTTCCCGTTCAATTCTTTCACTTGTTTTTCCAGCTGAGCTTTCTTTTCTTCATTCGCGCTAAGGGAAGAGGTCTGTGACCACAGAGAACCCGCTAAGACAATAGCCGTCAACAACACAAGGGCGCCGAATACAATCAACCGTCTGAAAAGCCCTTTCCGCCTTCTTTTCATAAGCTGGGATTGCCGCTCAACCTGCTCTTTATAGTCGTTTTGAATTTCAGTTATTGTACGTTCTCTAGATAGATTCAAATCAGACGGCCCTCCTTTCACCTTTTCAAAATACGTATCATGGTCGATCTGATTGTTATGATTAGTTTCTTGCTCTTTTGTAAAAATCCTGCACTTTTTTGAAAATATCGTTTGAAAGTAAGACGCCACTTTTCAGGAAGAAGTTTCAATATTTGTTTCAACAGGAAGAATAGCGGATACAGCAAAAATGTTACGATCTTAAAAAGACATTTCACAAAAAAGGCAATCACCCGATAGGAGTATAAAGAAATAAACGTGATCAGCCCGATGAGCAGCTTAAATAGCAGGACCACCGGACGGAACAGCACGTGCTGAATGAGCTTTTTTGCGAATTGATAAAGAGACACCGCAAGATGAATGGCCAATTTCAGCATTTTTATATACATTCGTTTAAACAGACTTTGGTACGTCGCAATACCCAGTAAGAGAGCCAAGAAAATGTATATCCTGAGTTCTCCTTCATTCACGTTGAGCAGCACATAGAAAAACAGCAGGCCTTGTACAATCCAAAAGAGAATATCATGAACGAATAACAGCCATCTGGCCGTTTTGGCGCGGCTGACAAACAGCCTGTATGTATCAAGCGACGCTCCGAGCCAGGCGCCCATACCGGTCATTGCCAGCATCGTATAAAATTGCGTCGTCAGCGTCATTTAAACAACTTGCTAAAAAACCCTTTAGCTTTATCCCCTTGCTGCTCGTCTAAATATACAAGGTCAAACACCCTGCCCTTTATAGATACAATCCCTTTTTCCACATCAAGGTTTTTCATCTGCAGATTCTCACCTCTGACGGAAAGCATTCCCATAACCGTTTCCAGCAAAAACTCTTCGTTATCAAAACTTTCCACATGCTTGACGCCCGAAATGTCTAAATGCTTTCTCCCTTTCATCGTTACATCATGCTGTTCCGGAACAGAAGAAGAACCTTTTTGCTCATAATATGAATTCATCTATTCAGCCCCCATATCCTCGATACTTTTAGCATTATTACTGCATTGTATGAGGCGGGAGCTTTGTTTAGAACAAGCCTATTCGCCGAGTTTTTCTTCTTTGACGATTGTATACATACCTGCGGCTTCTTCTTTTTTTGTTGTCTCTTTTAATTCATTTACCTTTACGGTGACAAGCTTTTGGCCGAAGCGGACCGTCAGTTCATCACCGGCTTTTACGTCTGAGCTGGCTTTCGCCTGATTCCCGTTAACGGTGATTCTCCCTTGATCGGCGACCTCTTTCGCCAATGTGCGGCGCTTAATTAATCTGGATACTTTTAAAAACTTATCAAGTCTCATATTAGAATCTCCTCTCCATTTCTTTTGCTTCATCCCACAATTTGTCCATTTCTTCAAGAGACATCCCGGTCAATTCAAGTCCCTTTGCTGCCGCTTCTTTTTCAATATAAGAAAAGCGTCTGCGGAATTTGTCATTTGTCATGGCGAGCGCTTCCTCAGGCTCAATTTTATAGTATCGGCCGATGTTGACCAATGCAAATAAAACATCGCCGAATTCAGCTTTCAGGCTTACTTCATCTGCAGATTCAGCAGAAGCCTCCGCAGAAAATTCCTTCAGTTCTTCATTCACTTTGTCCCATATATCCTGAACATCATCCCAGTCAAAGCCGGTTTTTGCGGCTTTTTTCTGAAGCTTGGCCGCTTTTGCAAGAGAAGGCAGTGTTTTCGGTACGGAATCCAGCAGCGAAGAGGATGTTGTTTGTTTTTCCGCCTTTTTGATTTCTTCCCAGTTGGCGACGACATCATGTTCATCCTGAACCTTAACATCCTTAAACACGTGCGGGTGCCGTCTGACCATCTTCGCACTGATGTCTCTGATGACATCATCAATTGAGAAATATCCCTCGTCTTCTCCGATCTGAGCGTGAAGCATAACCTGAAGCATGACGTCCCCGAGTTCTTCTATCATGTGATCCGTGTCCTCTTCGTCAATGGCCTCGAGCAGTTCGTAGCATTCCTCAATCATATATTTCTTTAATGACTGGTGTGTCTGCTTTTGATCCCACGGACAGCCGTTCGGCCCGCGAAGCTCACGAATAATTCTTCGGAATGCAGAAAATTCTTGGTAAAGGAGCTCTTCTTTTCTAATCGGCGGAACATACACACTTGTTAAGTTATTTATGCCGACATTGCGGTCAAGCTCAAACAAAGGCACCTTGGTGATCTTTTCTTCCTTGCTTCCTGCTGCCGTTACGATGACCACTTCATAGTCGTCAGGCAATTTCTCCATGAGTGTCAGCTTGACCTCAGAGGCTGTCATCTGGTCATAAACCTGGCAAATGATCAGGTGATGGCGGAGTTCAAGCTCATCCGGCGTCATTGTTTGCGCATCCGTAAATTGAAATCCTTCAATCGGGTCAATTCGCAGTGCGTTGAAGGTGGCGTCCAGAAAGCTTTGCCCCCCGGCGGTGTGAACGGCTGCGTGTTGTTCTTCCCGGCGTTCAAATAACAGCTGAACGGTTTTCTCGGCGACAAACGGATGGCCGGGCACTGCGTAGACGACATCCTCCTGCTTCGCTTTTTCAAACAGAATGTCAGTGATCTCTTCATAGACCGCTTCAAACTGATCATGTTTTTCATAAATATCATCAAAATACCGGATGTCCGCTGCAGCCTCCTGCTCTAATTCTGGAATCAAAGGGTGGTCTTTCGTTCGTATATATAGATGCTTCGCCTGAGTCAGCAGCTTATGTACGCCCACTGTCAGCTGATCCATGTCTCCGGCGCCGAGGCCGACGACCGTAATGTTACCTGCCATATTTTTCTCTCCTCTTATTCAATTTGCTTAAAGTACTGCCGAAAGGAAGGCTGCTCAGCTCTTCGTCCGTAAATATTTTCATTCTTATCATACAATAAATAAACAAAAGCCCTCCGATGACTGACGCAGATAAACTTTCACCTGCAGCTCCCGCCCTGCTGACGGGTACACATAACTGCCAAACCTTCATATATGCGAGCAGAAAAGAGACCATCAGCAGACTGCATCCGCATAGACGGGCAAAAACGCCGCCGAGATTCGTCAGCCAGCCCTTCGACCAAATTCTCTGCAGATTCAGGCACGCGGCTGCGGCAAATGCCAAGACGGTCGCCAGCGCCGCTCCTGTAATACCCCAGCCCGGAACCAGCCAAACATTCAGCACCCATTTCAGCGCACCTCCCGCCAAGACGGACACGGCGGGAAAAACGGTATGTCCCGCTCCTTGAAGGATCGCGGCTGCCGTAAGCGCAATCGAAGCAAAAAAGATAGATAAGCTGAATATTTGTAAGGTCTGCGTCCCCTCGCTGTTTTGGAAAAGCATGATATTCACCGGATCTAAAATGCAAAAAAGTCCGGCCGCCGCGCCGATCCCTACCGCAAGGCAGAGCTTAACGGCAGATGTCGCTTTCTCTTTTATGATAAACGGCTTGTTCTCATGCACCGCTTTTGAAATTGAGGGAACCAGGGACGCGGCGATACTGACGGCGAACACCGTTCCCAGCTGAAGGAGCGGCTGTCCGCGGTCGTATATGCCTTTCAGCTGTTTCGCAGCATGGCTCCCTGTCCCGTCTGAAAGCAGGGAATATAAGTTTAAGGCGTCTACGAGCTGAATCAACAGCATCAATACACTGCTGATACAGATGGTGACTGAATAAAGCAGCAGCTTTTTCACAATGACGCCTGTTTCGATATGCCCGCCGTCCGTCTTTGTGTCTTTCCGCTTGTACCAGAATACAGCCAATACACAAAGGGCCGCCAAGCTTCCGGCAAGTGACCCCGAGGCAGCGCCCGCACCCGCCGCGTATAATGAGCGGCCGCTTTTCAAAAGCCAAAAGGATAAACCGAGAAGCACCGCCACACGAAGAAGCTGTTCCGTAATCTGGGATAAGGCTGACGGCATCATATCATGCACGCCTTGGAAATACCCCCGGAAAATCGCTGTGAACGGAAACAATACAAAAGCGAACGCGGCGACCCGTATCAGCATCACAAGGCGGGCGTCACCCATAAAACCGGCCAACGACGCCGCACCGGCATACATGAGCGCAAACAGAACAAGTCCGGCCGCCGTGACATAAAAGGCGGAAATTTTCATTATTTTTTGTTTATGATCGCTATAATCGTTCATTAATTTCGAGATGATTACCGGAAATCCGGATGTTGACAGCATTACCGCGATCCCTAAAAACGGATACACCTGCTGATAAATGTAAAATCCGACGTCACCGACAATATTCTGAAAAGGAACCCTGTACACGGCGCTTAATATCTTCGTCACGATCCCCGCAACGACGAGCACAAAAGCACCTTTCCATGCTGATTGCCGTTTGGCGCCAACTGAATCGTTCATCCAAAAGCTCCTTCCAGCCGCTAGAAAATTACGTCTATAAAACGAGCTTATTATATCACAATCCTAACGGCCGGCGGACCGATAGAGAGCACATATGAAAAAGAACAGCACTGTTTAAGAGCTGTTCTTTCCCCGTTTCTTATTTCAATAATGGTAATAAGACCTACTGTTCCATTTGTCTCGCCAAAAAACTGGCTGCCGTTTCTACCGCTTTATGTTCTACTTCTCCAAGAGCCTGTTCCTTAGAAAAAATGACCACGGCACCGATAGGATCGCCATTCGCCACGATAGGAGCAATTGTATAGGAGCTCATATCTTCTTCAATGTCATTAACAAGCTGTGCGGACTTCACATCGTTTTCTAACACTGAGCTGCGCTGATCCATCGTTTTTTCGAGCAAATCGCTGATGGATTTGTTCAGAAATTCTTTTTTCGAACTGCCTGAAACGGCAATATACACGTCACGGTCGCAAATCAAGACGGAATGGCCGAGACTGTCATACAATGCATCTGCATACTCTTTCGCAAAATCGCCAAGCTCACTGATAGGAGAATATTTTTTCAATATAACTTCTCCGTCGCGGTCAACGAATATTTCAAGCGGGTCTCCTTCCCTGATTCGCAGTGTTCTCCGAATTTCTTTAGGAATGACGACCCGTCCTAGATCATCAATACGACGTACGATACCTGTAGCTTTCATCTCTCTGGTGCCTCTCTTTCATGTGATGATATTTAAGGGAAAGTACTAAAGTTCTCTACTTTATGTAGCTTCCGCCACTCGCTTGAAATTAGTATCCGTCACATCAAATGTAATATACACCAGAGAGTAACAATTTTTATGAAGACGCGATTGTTTCTTTCTTCACGCCCTGAAGGCCTTTCAGCATGCCGAGTACGGTCTCCAGCCACTCTTCCGTTTTGCGGCCTTTCGTCTGTACTGAGATTTTCAGCTTTTTCCCTTCCATTCCCAGTCCGATTTGCCGGCCGTATTTATTGCCGAGTTCGAACAATTTCTGTCCGTCAATCTGTGCACTGGCCTCTTCCGAAATGGTAAATCTGACTGCGTCCTTATCCTGCTTGATGAGTTCGACGCGTTCATATTTTCCGTACACCTTCATCTCTGCAACTGTAAACAGCCATTCAACTTCTTTCGGGTAACTGCCGAACCTGTCGATGATTTCATCTTGAAGCTCGTTTTTCTCCTCAATTGTAGTGATTGATCTGAAGCGTTTATACATATCGATTTTTTGCTTGCCGTCTTGTATATAGTTTTCAGGGATATATGCGTCAAGCTCGATGTCGATTTCCGTCTCAAACTGTTCGATTTTTGGTGTATCGCCTTTTCGCTCTTCAATCGCTTCCTTGAGCATCTGCGAGTACAGGTCAAAACCGACTGAGTCGATGAAACCGTGCTGCTGGGCGCCGAGGAGATTCCCCGCTCCCCTGATCGTCAAGTCACGCATGGCAATTTTAAAGCCTGAACCAAGCTCGGTAAATTCTTTAATCGCCTGCAGCCGTTTTTCCGCCACCTCAGTAAGCACTTTGTCTCTGCGATACGTAAAATAGGCGTAAGCGACGCGGTTGGAACGGCCAACCCGTCCTCTCAGCTGATACAGCTGAGACAGCCCCATTTTGTCTCCGTCAAACACGATTAAGGTATTGACGTTTGGTATGTCTACGCCTGTCTCAATAATGGTCGTGCTGACAAGGACGTCTGATTCCCCTTCCAGAAAATTAAGCATGACGCTTTCCAATTCATTTTCGGTCATTTTCCCGTGGGCGTACGCCACCTTCGCATCAGGAACGAGCATGGAAATTTCGTCAGCCTTCCGCTCAATGTCATCCACGCGGTTGTATAAGAAATATACTTGCCCTCCGCGCGCCAGTTCTCTTTCGATGGCTTCTCTTACAAGCGCCCCGTTGTATTCCACGACATACGTCTGGACAGGAAAACGGTTTTCCGGCGGCGTTTCAATAACAGATAAGTCCCGCACACCGAGCATGGACATATGAAGGGTACGAGGAATCGGAGTCGCCGTCAGAGTCAGCACATCAACATTGGCTTTGATCTGTTTGATTTTTTCCTTATGTGTGACGCCGAACCGCTGCTCTTCGTCGATTATGAGCAAGCCGAGATCTTTATAGACGACATCTTTAGATAAAAGCCTGTGGGTTCCGATCACGATATCTACCGTTCCGTTTTTCAGGCCTTTGATGGTCTCATTGGATTCTTTTCTCGTTCTGAACCGGCTGAGAAGACCGATGTTAATCGGGTAGTCTTGGAAACGTTCCATAATGGTTTCGTAATGCTGCTGTGCGAGTATCGTCGTCGGCACAAGCAGCGCGACCTGCTTCCCGTCGGCGATCGCTTTAAAGGCCGCACGGATGGCTACCTCTGTCTTACCGTAACCGACGTCCCCGCAAAGCAAGCGGTCCATCGGGCGCTCTCTTTCCATATCCTTTTTAATTTCCTGAATGGAACGGAGCTGGTCGTCTGTTTCCTGATAAGGGAAAGCAGCCTCGAACTGCCGCTGCATTTCATGATCAGGCGAGAAAGCATAGCCTTTGCTTGCTTCGCGTTCCGCATAAAGCTTAATCAGATCATCGGCGATGTCCTGAACGGAATTTTCGACTTTTTTCTTAACCCGTTTCCATTCACTGCCGCCCAGTTTATAAAGCTTCGGTTCTTTTCCTTCAGAGCCGACGTACTTCTGCACCTGGTCGATTTGCTCTACCGGGACGTACAGCTTATCGCTGCCCTGATAGTGAATATTGAGGTAATCTTTATGAATGCCCTTGATTTCAAGTGTTTCGATCCCCAAATACTTACCGATCCCGTGATTGACGTGGACGACATAGTCACCGACTTGAAGCTCGGAATAGCTTTTGATCCGTTCGGCATTTGTCAGCTTCTGCTTTCTCGGCTTCTTCTTGATTCGGTTTTTGAACAGCTCTTCCTCTGTAATGACGGCCAGCTTCATCAGCGGCAGTTCAAAACCGGATTGCAGTTCGCCTTCCATGACATAGACCTGTCCTTGCACAAGCGCTTTGGAGCTGTCCGTTTTTGCGGCTTCAATTTCGTAATCAGCCAGCACGGATGCCAATCTGTCGGTTCTGTCCTTATTTGCCCCTAAAAAGACAACGGTGAAGTTTGATTTTTTAAAGCGCTCCATTTCACCGGTAAGCACATTCATCTGTCCGTGAAAATTCTGCATCTGCCGGCTTGTCACATTCACGATGTTTTGAGGGCTTGTATGCTGAACATGACGCAAAAATAATGAGAAATAAATTGCCGGACGCCGCTTTTGGCCCATAAGCTCCTGAAAGCTGAAGGATAAGTTAATGTCATGCAGAATTTTCCCTTCCTCCAGCAGACTTGTCGTAAATTCGGCCTCTTCTTTTTGGAGCTGATCCTCCATTTCATGAATGCGGCTGACCTCGTCTAACACTAACAAGGTGTCTGACGGGGTATAATCTAGCAAACTAGCAGGTTTTTCGTAAAAGTACGAGAGATACTTCACAAGTTCCTGATCAGTCTGTCCCGTTGATAATCGTTCTTTATCATGTGAGATGTTGATATGAAGCATTTCTTTTTGTTTGTCCTGCTTCAGCTTTTTCAGACTGTCGGCAAGCCCTTTATCGAGCCTATCCATCGCGCGGGCTTTTTCTTCCGCCCGGATGATCAGTTCCTTCGCCGGTCCGATCGCCACCGTTTTGAGCGTCTCAATTGATCTCTGGTCATCAGAGTTAAAGCTTCTGATGGAGTCGACCTCCGTATCAAACAGCTCAATTCGCACCGGATGCTCTGATGTCAGCGGATAAATGTCGATAATTCCGCCGCGAATACTGAATTCACCGGGTGCAGAAACCATATCGGAACGCTCATACCCTACCTCAACAAGGCGGGCAGACAGCTGATCCGGTTCTATATCGTCTCCAAGCGAAATGACGATTTGGCTGCTTTTCCACAGCTCCTTCGGCGGAAGCATTCTTCTAACTGCCGCAACGGGCGCCACAACGACCGGGGCTTCTCCGTTTGTTAATCTATTAATGACATCGAGCCGCTGAGCCCGCAGTTCAGGACTGGCTACAGCAATTTCTGAAGAAATCAATTCATTTACGGGGTATAGAAAAACAGATTGATCCCCGAGAAGCGCCGTCAGATCTTCTGTCACTTTTTGGGCCTGATATAAATTATGGGTGATAAAGAAAATCGGCCTTTTCGTTTCCTGTGCAAGGGCGGAGGTAAAAACAGAACGCGCGGAACCTGACAGACCCGCAAGCAGCTGTTCCTTCAGCCCCTCATGTAAACCGTTAACAATGGATTTAAAATCATCGCTTTCTTTAATAAAGGTTTGAATATTGTCCATATGGGCCCCTCCTCTCTGTTTTCTGCAAGAACAGAAAAACGCTTTGGTCTAGAATCTACACCAAAGCTTCTTATTGAATAAATGTGTTGTGTTCATGGTAGTGCGGATTCCGTTCCAGCGCCTCTTGGCAGTCTTCACAAATTGTAAGAACATGGAGATCTCCATTGTCTTTATATGAAATCATATCGTTTCTTTCCTCATTTGTTAAGTGCTGAAATCCAAGTGACTGTGTCGGCACCGTCGTATATTCCAGGCTCCCTACCTTAATACCGCAGTGGCGGCAGAAATAATGCAAAGCCATACATTGGACCTCCTGATGTGAAAAAATCATTTTTCCCTAGTATGGTCTCCCATTATTTATCTTATACATTTGCGTTGAATTCGTTCATAACTTCTAAAAATGGTTTCGTTAAGGAAGCTTCGCAGGCTTTTACCGTTTTTGAGACAGCATCATTGATATGCGGCGCTTCTTCTTTCGTAAAAGCTCCCAGCACATAGTCAACGACTTTCATCCCGTTGGCGGGACGGCCGATTCCGATTCTGACCCGGTCAAATTCAGGGGTTCCAAGGTGCTGAATAAGTGATTTAATTCCGTTGTGTCCGCCTGCGCTCCCCTTCGTCCGGAGTCTGATTTTCCCCGTAGGAAGATCAAGGTCATCGTATATGACTTTCAAATCTTCATGGTCGGCATCATAATAATCCAACAGCGGCCGCAAACATTCTCCTGATAAATTCATATATGTAAGCGGTTTAACAAGTAGAACTTTTTTTCCGGAAACAAAACCCATTCCGTAAAGTCCGTTGAATTTCGTTTTATTCAGTTCAATATTCCATTCTTTAGAAAGCTCGTCAATGGCCATAAAGCCGACATTGTGTCTCGTGTTCTCATAGGTTTTCCCCGGGTTACCCAGACCGGCAATCACAAGCATCGTAAATCCTCCCTCAACATCGCTGTAATTCTTCTCATTCTAGCACAAAAGACGTAACCTCGGGCGGGTTACGTCTTAAAGCACTTATTGATTTTCTCCTTCGGGCTCTTCCTCAGGAGATGGTTCTGCATCTTCTTCGAATGCTTCCTGCTTAGGAGGAAGGATGGAAGCCACGACTTCTTCCGGATCGTTCGTAAATGTATAATTGCCGTCAGCAGTCAGATCCGCGATGGTCAGCACATCATTCATTTCCAGTCCGGAAATATCAACATCGATTGTCTGAGGGATGTCCTTCGGTTTAGCCTTAATCGAAAGCTCATGCAGCGGCTGCTGGATGATACCTCCGTCTTTGACTCCTTTCGCCTCTCCCGTCAGCTGAATCGGCACCTCAGCCTCCAGCTCTTCACTCATATTCACGACTTGAAAATCGGCGTGCGTCAATTCGTTTTTGAGCGGGTCTGTCTGAAGCTCAGTCACCATAACCGATTGCTGATTTCCGTTGACATCAATTGTGATAATCGTGTTTTTTCCTTCGTCCCGCAATGTTTTAAGCAATTCGACACTGTCTAAAGAGACAGGTGTATTCGTTGTTTCTTTACCGTATATAATCCCCGGAACGTGTCCTGAATGACGGATTTTCCGAAGCGTCGAACGTTTAAAATCTGTTCTTTCATTTGCTTTTAAAGTTGCCATATTCAGCACCATCCTAATTATCGTTTTATCGTCCTATTAGAACAATACCCACGATAGCCGGAATTTAAACCTTAAACTTTCAGTTTAGCTGAATAAATAGCTGACAGATTGTTTCTCGTGAACGCGGATAATCGCTTCAGCCAGAAGCGGTCCGACAGAAAGCTGTTTAAAGCGTTCGATTTTTTTCTCCTCAGGAAGCTTAATGCTGTTCGTCACGACAAGCTCCTTGATTTTAGAGTTATTGATCCGCTCAACGGCAGGGCCTGACAATACAGGGTGCGTACAGCATGCATACACTTCCGCAGCTCCGTTTTCAACCAGCGCGTTTGCGGCAAGTGTGATTGTGCCGGCCGTATCAATAATATCATCGATCAGAATCGCTGTTTTTCCTTCCACGTTACCGACGATGTTCATCACTTCTACCTCATTCGGTCTAGGACGGCGTTTGTCGATAATCGCGATCGGCGCTTTCAGACGGTCCGCAAGTTTGCGGGCGCGCGTCACACCGCCGTGGTCAGGTGAAACAATAACAATATCTTTCAAGTCTTTACCTTCAAAATAATGGCCTAAAATCGGAACACCCATTAAGTGGTCAATCGGAATATCAAAGAAACCTTGAATTTGCGGCGCGTGTAAATCAAGTGCGATTACGCGTGTCGCTCCCGCTGTTTCAAGCAGGTTTGCAAAAAGTTTTGCCGTAATCGGTTCACGTGATCTTGCTTTTCTGTCCTGGCGCGCATAACCGTAGTACGGGATGACAATGTTGATTGTTTTCGCGGAAGCGCGCTTTAAAGCGTCAACCATAATCAGCAATTCCATGATGTGCTCGTTGACCGGCGCACTTGTAGACTGGATGATGTAGCAATCACAGCCGCGAATACTTTCTTCTATGTTGATCTGGACCTCTCCGTCACTAAATCTTGTAACAGAGCACTTTCCTAATTGAACTCCTACATTATCCGCGATTTCTTTTGCAAGTTCTGGATTTGAATTCAAAGAAAAAATCTTTAAATTCTTATCTCCGTATTCGTTAGACATGGTAAACCTCCGATTTTAGGATTATTTTTTATGAATGTTTTTCACATAATCTTCTTTATTTACTTGTCTTGCTCTGGCAATGGCAAGCGCTTCGCCCGGCACATCTTCTGTTACGGTTGAACCCGCAGCGACGTACGCGCCTTCTCCCACTGTAACAGGAGCTACCAGATTGGAGTTGCAGCCTATAAAAGCGCCGTCTTCAATTTTGGTTAAATATTTTTTCTTCCCGTCATAATTGACCGTGATGGAGCCGCAGCCCAGATTCACGTCCGTACCTACTTCGGCATCACCGATATAGCTTAAGTGAGATGCTTTGCTTCGGTCGCCGAATTGTGTTTTCTTGATTTCAACAAAGTTGCCGATTTTCACTTCATTGCCGATTGCAGAATCGGGTCTGATGTGAGCAAATGGACCGATATTTACATCATTCCCAACTTTGCTCCGATTGACAACGGATTGTTTAATCACAGTACGGCTGCCGATTGAGCTGTCCTCTATCTCAGTGTGAGGGCCGATGACACATTCATCGCCGATTTCAGCTTGTCCCTTTAACACAGTTCCGGGATAAATAACTGTATCTTGTCCGATACGTGCGTCAGGTGAGATGTACGTATTCATCGGATCAATTAAAGTGACTCCGTTTTGCATATGACGTTTGTTGATACGCTCTTTCATATACATTTCAGCCTGAGAAAGAGCGACTCTATCATTCACTCCGAGCGTCTCTTGGAAGTTACCAGTCTGGTAAGCGGCAACAGTTTCGCCTTCGTCTTTGAGGATTTCGATAACATCCGGCAGGTAATACTCGCCTTGGGCATTTTCATTCGAAACCTGTTCGATGACACGAAAAAGAGCCTCGTTATCAAAACAGTACGTTCCCGTGTTGATTTCTTTCACAAGACGTTCTTGCTCCGAAGCATCCTTATGCTCCACGATTTTTTGAACGGCGCCGTCTTCGCTGCGGATAATTCTTCCGTATCCGGCGGGATCTTCGGCAACGGCCGTTAAAACCGTGGCTTTCGCACCTTTGTTTGTATGTTCATTCAGCATGGCTTCCATCGTCTCCGCCGTCAGAAGCGGTGTATCGCCGCAAATAACGATCGTGACACCCTTCTCCCCGTGAAGAAATGGTTTTGCCTGCTTGACTGCATGAGCCGTACCGAGCTGTTCTGCTTGGATTGCGTAATCGCTTTTCTGTCCGAGCTGCTTCTTCACATCTTCGGCGCCGTGTCCTACGATGGTGACAAGCTTCGCTAAAGATAATTTCAGAGCTTCGTCTGCGACGTGCTCTACCATAGGCTTTCCGCATACCGGATGAAGGACCTTATAAAGCTTCGATTTCATTCTCGTTCCTTTTCCGGCAGCTAAAATCACTGCAAACCGCTTATCCATTTAATGGCCTCCAATATCCCTTTTATCCATAGAAAAATATATCCTAAATAGCTGTTGATTTCAAGAAGACATCAAAAAGTGCAAGAATTTTCTATGTAATCGCTTTATTACTGAAAAATCAGATTTAAAAAAGGACTGCCGGAAAAGGCCTTGTGTCAGCCTTTATCAGCAGTCCTTACATTTTGTTATTTTAAGAAGCCCCGGCTTCTTCATATTCTAATGCTTCAGAATCACCCAAGCGATGGTACTCATTTAAAACAGCATCCTGGATCTTGCCCCGCGTGCTGGAATTAATAGGATGAGCAATATCGCGGAATTCTCCATCAGGGGTGCGTTTACTCGGCATCGCAACGAAAAGACCATTGTTTCCATCAATCACACGAATATCATGTACGACAAATTCGTGATCCAGCGTGATGGATGCAATCGCTCTCATGCGACCATCGGTATTCACGCGGCGTAATCTTACGTCAGTAACTTCCACAGTAGTTCACCACCTTTTCCCTATATAAAAGCATTAGTCTAACAATTCCACGATTCTCTTTAAATTCCTGCACGTTTCAAAAAGTTTTTTTGAAAATATAGGATATACATACACAATTAGGTGATAAATCATATTCGGGAATCATATACTGCATAAAAAAAGTGATTCCGGAGTCCGGAACCACTTTTCTGAGATTTAAGATTTCACCAGCGCAATGACTTCAATTTCCACGAGAGCGTCTTTCGGCAGTCTCGCCACTTCCACACAAGACCTTGCCGGCTTATGTACATCAAAGTATTGTCCGTACACTTCATTCACTTCCGCAAACTGCTCCATGTCAGCAATAAACACCGTTGCTTTTACAACCGTTTCGAGAGAAGCACCCGCTTCTTTGAGGACGGCCTTTAAATTGCTGAACACCTGATGCGTTTGTTCTGTGATATCACCGTTTACCATTTCTCCTTCAGCAGTAAGAGGAATCTGGCCTGAGCTGTAAAACATGTTATTTACGATGATGCCTTGTGAATATGGCCCGATGGCTGCCGGCGCGTGTTTCGTATGGATTGCTTTTGTCATTTTTCTGTCTCCCCATTCTTTAAATGCTGTTCTTTAAAAAATCGCAGAAAATTGCCGTTTTGAATCTCAATCGTTTTGTCTTTCATGTTGATGGTTGAAAGGGTAAGCAGCGACATGTATTCATCGACAAGCCGTTCATTCACTCCCTCAGCTTCAACCAAGACGCCTATACCCGCGACGTTCGCATTAAACTCATCAAGCAGGCTGATCATGCCGTTAATTGTGCCGCCGGCTTTCATAAAGTCGTCAATAATCAAAACGTTCGACCCCGTGGCCAAACTTCTTTTCGCAAGCGACATTGTTTGAATGCGGTTAGACGACCCTGATACATAATTGATGCTCACTGTAGAGCCTTCCGTCACTTTATTGTCTTTTCGTACGATGACAACCGGAACGTTCAGATAACTGGCCGCTGCGTAAGCAAGAGGGATTCCTTTTGTCGCAACGGTCATCACCACATCAATCTCCCGCTCCGCAAAAACGGAAGCAAAAAGCCTGCCTGCATTAGAGAGGACAGAAGGTTTGCCTAAGATATCCGTTAAATATACATAACCGCCCGGAAGGATACGCTCAGGATTTACTAAAGACTGTCCCAGCTCCTGTATAAACGCTTCTGCTTCAGCCTGTTTTACTTTCGGAATATATTTGACGCCTCCGGCAGCTCCCGGCACTGTAAGCAGCGTCCCAATGCCTTGCTGTTCGAAGGTCTGTTTAATAATTGTTAAATCTTCACTGATTGATGACTTTGCTGATTGATACCGTTCTGAGAAAAACGTTAACGGTATTAATTCATGCGGATGGGTTAACAAATAATTTGTTAAGTCCACCAATCTGCCGCTGCGACGAAACTTCATGAACTTACCCCCAAAATCCGAATAATTTAAAAATAATATAACTTAACATACGGATTTAATCAAGAGCATTCTGTTCGCCGATCATCCGCACCGCGTACACCTGATCACAGAAACCTCTTAACCCGTTATAAATCCGCTGCACCTTTGATTCGTATTGAACCAAACCGAATACAGTCGGTCCGCTTCCGCTCATTAACACCGCGTCAGCGCCGAAGCGTTTCATTTGATTTTTAATCATCGCCACCTCGGGATGAAGGTTGAGCGTAACCGATTCCAATACGTTTCCTAATTGTCCGCAAACCTTTTGGAAACTTTTTTCTTCAATTGCGTCAATCATCGCTTGTACATCCGGATGCCGAACCTGCTGCAAGTTCAGCCGGCGGTACACTTCGGCAGTCGATACCCCAATCGTCGGTTTGGCAAGCACGACCCAGCAATGAGGCGGAGCACTGATATGCCTGATCTTCTCACCGCGTCCTGTTGCCAGGGCAGTTCCGCCGTATACACAGAAGGACACGTCTGAACCGATTTCAGCCCCAAGCTCCGCGAGCTCTTCAACAGAAAGCTTTAAATCCCAGAGTCTGTTCAGCCCTCTGAGCGTGGCTGCTGCATCGCTGCTTCCGCCGGCAAGCCCTGCTGCTACAGGTATCACTTTTGTAATCATAATAGAAACGCCTTTTTTGACTTGGTACCGTTCTTTGAGCAGTTTGGCTGCCTGATAAGCCAGATTCCGCTGATCATCGGGAACAAAGCGATTATGCGACGCCACTCTGATCACGTTTTCGGGCAGTTCTGTCAGTTCAATCCGATCTGCCAAATCAATTGTCGTCATGATCATCTCCACTTCATGATAACCATCCGGGCGTTTACTCGTTACATCGAGGGACAGATTGATTTTGGCCGGCGCTTTTTCTAAAATACGCATAGCTTTCACCTACTTCTCCATCTAAACATAAGTATGAACATTGTATCACATTTGGAGACCCGGAGGTACTTATCCGAAATTGGCGCTGATTTTGACAGCCGATAGAAAAAAACCGGGGAACGGATTGTCCCCCGGGCCACTGCATTATCGGTTATTTTGGTTCTGAGCCGCCATCTGCTGTTCGGCAATCTCGATTGCGCGCTTTACCATATTCCCGGCATCGCGCGCCCGAATGCCTCCCCAGCCCTCGTTTTTCACCGTATCGTAAAAACCAAGGTCCTTTGCCAGCTCATATTTGAACTCATCTGACATAACTCCACGACGTCTGCCCAAACGAAACAACCCCTTTTATAGAATTGATCACCATTCGTGCACGCCACGATAAAACATGTGACATCTATAGCTTCCGTTTAATCGGCTGAAACTTTCGAGGGAATAATTAGAAGAGCTTTAGAAGGCAAAACAAAAAGCAGTAAACAAAAGGTTCACTGCCCATTAAAATGCTACTGAGCTTGCCGCATCATCATTGAATGTCAATTCAACAGTCTCAGTAAGAATATCAGCATAACTGTATGAAACTCTTTCAAACGAGTTCTCGTCTTGATCTAGTTGTATCACAAAAACAGAAGGGTACGTCTCAGCTAAAATGCCCGAACGCTCAATCGTTTTTCGGCGGCCGCCGTTTGCTTTTAACGTAAGCCGTTTACCTAAATTCCCATCAAGCGATCTTTTTATATCGGACAACGTCTTCGCCATTGCATCCACCTCACTACATTTATTGTACAACAAGAGCCCAATTTTGTCAAATAAAATTTAAATTACATCAACGTTATCAAGTCATTGTCAACAAAATTATTTTGACAAAATTCTATTGATTTCTACGTTATTTTTCGCAAGTTCCGGTAATTTATGTATCAATATGTAAAATAATTAACCCGCATAGCGAAATTTATGCGGGTTTTTCACTCATCCATTTGATTTATACGGCATACCGACACGCAGCACACCTTTCGTTTCAATTCCTCCCAGCCCTTTCTCTCGTGTCAGAGTGTTTCTCAGGACATCCCACACATTGATCCGCTCCATAAACGGAGTGAAGCTGATTTTTGCGACAATATAGACCGGGTCAAGCGCATGGATGTTGACGCGTGACGGTGAACTTGCAAAATTCGCACCCGCTCTGATTAAAGACTCGAAATGGGATTGGCAGGCACCCGCGAATATCACCAGCTGGTCCAAGTGAGGGACTTTCCGCCTCGCTCGTTGAACGGTTTCGACAAAATGTTTGGAATGCCTGTAGGCGCTTAAATCGTTCACGCCTCCCTTATGCTTGGAATAAGCATCGTGACCGGTGATGACTAAAATATCCGGCCGGTATTTGTCGAGCAGCTCCTCTATTGAGGCCGCCATTTTTTTCTCATGGCAATGAATCCCGTATACAGGCACACCGATTTTTTCGTAAAAGTTCAGGCACTTTTTCAAATAAGCCTCATCGCCGTCCAGATGCAATACCTTGCCGGGCATATGAAAGTAGTGCTCCTGATGCTGATATTGATTTGTCGCGTAATATTCCTGTTTTTCCCGAAGCAGCTTATAATCCTGGCGGAGCAGCTCGAGAGATTCATTCATCCTGCTTTCATCTTTCTGCTTTCTCACGGCCTGTTCGTCTTTTCTTACAGGCTCTAAATCAGAAAAATCAGCATCCGCAATCAATCTGACTTCGTCACCATGCAGGATGGCAATTGAATTTCCTTTGCTTGTTTGCTCTATGCCGATAATGCGAAATAAAACATCCATTTGATAGGATTTCCTGGCTACCATATCTCCTATTTGAAATTGCACATTACCCACTCCACAAATAGACTAAGCCTCATCATGAAAGAAGCCTTATCAAATGCACCTCTTTCCGCTGCGGCGCTTGATGTTTCAAGCTTTTCTTGCAGTTGAATGAATAAGGTTCTTCTCTAGCCTATGTAGCGGCAGTCCAAGTGGTGACGCAAAACAAAAAGCCCTTCTTAGAAAAGGGCTTTATACAATCCGTTGGACAGGAGCGCGAATTCTTCTATAGACAGGGATTCACCGCGCCGCTTTCCGTCAATATTCGTTTCTTGAAGGACTTCTTCAATTTGAGGTTTTTTCTCTTTTCCGCCCGGGAGATTGTTCACAAGGTTGTTCAGCAAAGTTTTCCGGCGCTGAGCGAAGCTTGCTTTAATCAGCTGGAAGAAAAATGATTCATTGTCGACGTCCACCGCCGGGCCGTCACGCAGCAAAAGCCGGATGACCGCGGAATCGACATTAGGCTGAGGCACAAACACCGTTTTCGGCACGGTCATGACGGTCTTGGCCTCCGTGTAGAACTGAACCGCAATGGAAAGAGATCCATACTCCTTAGAGGAAGGATCTGCGGCCATCCGCTCAGCGACCTCTTTTTGCAGCATCACGACAATTCCTTTTAACGGAAGATGTTCTTCCAAAAGCTTCATGATGATCGGTGTCGTCACATAATACGGGAGATTCGCCGTCACCATAATTTCATCACAGTCCTGAAACTGCTCTTCAATAACTGACTTAACGTCTGCTTTCAGCACATCATGATGAATGATCGTTACATTGTCATAAGGAGACAGCGTGTCATTGAGAATGGGCAGGAGGCGCTGATCAATTTCAAACGCGACGACCTTTTTCGCCCGTTTGGCAAGCTGCTCTGTCAGCGCGCCGATTCCGGGCCCGATTTCAATCACACCGGTCCGATCCGTTATTTCTGCATGGTCCACAATCCTGTCCAATATGTTTGTGTCAATTAAGAAATTCTGTCCAAGACTCTTTTTAAAAGAGAAACCGTACTTTTTCAGAATTTCCTTCGTTCTGATAGGTGTCGCGATATCTTTATTGTTCATCCTGTTCCTCCTGCATCATAGCATCGAGCGCATCAATAAAATCACTTCTTTTGATTTGAAACATTTGCAGCCGTTTTTGAAGCTGTTTGCCGTTTGTATATCCGATTTTCAGCAGGTCGCCCAAACGTTCGCGGCGTCTTTTAGCAGCCGGCCCGCCGATCAGACCGGCCTGTATTAAATCTTCAGCTGAAATCTCACTCGGCTTTGCCTCCATCTCTTCATGCACATTTTCCAGACATGCTCTGATGCTTTCAATGGATGCGTGCTCAACGCCTATTCCGCGCTTGTTTTTCGGTTTGGCAAGATGTTTGGGCAGAAATGCGTGTTTACAGCCGGGCACTGCTTCAGAAATGGTTTTCCGGATCTTTTCCCCGGGAAAATCCGGGTCCGTCAGCACGATGACCCCTCTCGTTTCCTGCGCCAGCCGAATCTGCCTGATGACTTCGTCTCCGATCGCTGAACCGTTCGTCTCGATCGTGTCCGCATCAACGGCAAGTTTTATGCGCGCGGTGTCATCGCGTCCCTCGACTACAATAATTTCTTTAATTTTCATTACTTCCTCCAAAAAAACTTTTTATATCCAAAACGAAACCTTTGCTTACATGTCACGTCTAATATACTGAAAATACACTTTACCTATTATAACGAAAAAAACAGAGGGCGCAAAACCCTCTGAATGAATCGGAATTAATTTAAGATTTTTATTTTGACCTGTTTTTTCCCCCAGCGGTAAGCCGAAGATTTTTCAGGGAAAAAGACATCAATCCGTCTTCCTTTAATGGCCGAGCCTGTGTCAGCGGCCACAGCGTCCCCATATCCGTCTACGTGGACTCTTGTGCCGAGCGGAATGACGCTTGGGTCTACCGCAATGACTTTGGCATTCGGATTACTTGTCAGGTTAACGCCTGTAGCCGTATGGCCGGAACAGCCGCTGCAGCTTGCGGTATATGCCGTGGAAGACACGGTAATCACTTTACCGGAAGATCCGGCTTCGCCCGAAGATGCCTTTGCACTGAGCTGCTCAATCTTGGGACTGTGCCGCTTTGTGCCGACCGCAATGATCTGGTCTTTGCTTTTTTCAGATGTTTCTTCTTTAACAAGCTTTCTCGATACTTCTTTTCCATTTTCTTTAACAACATGAAAATGCTTTTTAAGCTTGCCTTCTTTTCCTTTTTGAACGATCTTTTCTTCCCCGCTGTCGAGTGACGCATCTTCTTTTTCTTTCACTTGATACGCTATTTTTTCCTCAACTACATCGGTGACTTTTTCGATACGAGTGATTTGTATGCCGGCTTGATCTTTTGTGAGCTTTTCGTGTAATGCCGGTTTTACTTTATCTTCGTCTTTCATGTCCATCTTATGCTGCGTTAAAAAGTCAGCGACCGTAGTCGAAGTCGTCCATATTTTCTTTTTCTTTCCCGCATCATTTACAGTGACCTGAAAAGCCGGATCTACCGTGACTTTCATGCCGTTTGTCACTTTCGTATCTGCTGCCGGATCTATTTTATCGTGCTGATTCACAGGTGTATGCTGTTCGTCTAGAAATGCGCCGACTGTTTTTGCCGTTGACCATAAAGTCTTTTCTTCTCCGCCTCTTGTCACGCGGATCTGCTTTGCAGCTTCATACACGACATTCATGTTGTCTGCCAATGCTGTCTGCTTAGAGGGGGTAATCCGGTCTTCATTTCTCGTCTTTATATGTAAATCTTCCAGAAGTTCCCCAACTGTTTTTGCATGAGTGCGTATTTGCTTTTTCTTGCCGTTGATGGAAACAGAGACTGATTGTTTTGAGAGCTCATGCGCCCCGTATGCAGTCCCGGTTCCTCCCAGCAGAATAATAGCTGCAATAAGAATAACCTTGCTTTTACCAAGCTTTACGGAAAACAGTTTTTTCATTTTTTGTGTGATGAAAAACGCCTCCTTCTCCTCGGAGAGATTATATAGAGTATCTAAAATGCTGTCAACCCTCCCATCTCGAAGATCAAAAACCTTCAGCGTATCCCTCATTATGCAAAAACAAAGCAAAAAAAGGAAGAAAGAGATATCGACAACCTATCTTATGAGAAGAAGGAAGCTTGTAGAACTGTTTGATATATCCTCTGAATCGGACAAGCCTTTACACGTTACGACAGCGCATTCTGTCAGTTCATGCGGAAAAGTCTTTTTGCATTTTCAGTTGTAATCGAAGCAATTTCTTCATACGTCAGTCCTTTTAATTCAGCGAGCTGTTCCGCAACATATTTCACGTAGCTTGGCTCATTCCGTTTGCCGCGGAAAGGATGCGGTGTCAGGAAAGGGCAGTCCGTTTCAATCAGCAAGCGGTCATTCGGAATTTCCTTTGCCACTTCTTTTGGTTTCTTCGCATTTTTGAAGGTGACCGGTCCGCCGAATGAGATATAGAAATTCATATCCATACACTGCCGCGCAACCTCCGCGCTGCCCGTAAAGCAGTGCATAATACCGCCGACTTCTTCAGCCCCCTCTTCTTTCAAAATCGTGACAACATCTTCCGTTGCATCGCGATTGTGAATGATGATTGGAAGGTTCACTTCCTTGGCGAGCGCGATTTGTTTTCGGAACACCTCTTTTTGAATATCCTTTGGTGATTTGTCCCAGTGATAATCAAGGCCCATTTCTCCGATTGCCACGACTTTTTCGTGAGAGGACAGTTCCTTAATCCACGTTAAATCTTCTTCTGTCATGTCGATTGCATCTACCGGATGCCAGCCGATCGCAGCGTATATAAAGTGATATTCCTCAATCAGTTCCATCGCCCGCGTGATAGTGGGTTTGTCGAATCCGACAACGACAATTCGTTCAACCTTTTCAGCCTTTGCACGAGCAATGACTTCCTCAAGATCTGTGTCGAATTGCTCGGCGTTTAAGTGCGCATGTGTATCAAAAAGCATCATAAAAACTCCTTTCTTGTTGAAAAACAAAAGGTGTTCGACGGAATGTTACACGTGAAACACCTTTTGCCCCTTATTATTTAATTCTAGTGCCTTTCGGTAATGACTGATCGACAGCTACAACCTTGAGGACACCGTCAGATTCTCCTGCGAGGATCATCCCTTGAGAAAGCTCGCCTCTCAGTTTTACCGGTTTTAAGTTCGTTACACAAATGATTTTCATTCCCACAAGCTGATCCGGTGTGTAATGTTTCGCGATACCTGATACAACTTGGCGCTGTTCAAAGCCCAAATCAATTTGCAGTTTCAACAGACGATCCGCTTTTTTTACCGGTTCTGCGGACAAGACTTCTGCAACGCGAAGTTCTGTATCCATGAATTGATCAAACGTAATTTCAGTAAGGCGCTCAACTTCTTGCGGCTCTTCCGCCTTTTCTTCTTTCACAGGAGCAGTCCCCTGCATTTTTTGCTTGATGTAAGCTACTTCCTCTTCAGCTTCAAGACGAGGGAAAAGCGGTTCCCCTTTTTTCACTTTTGTGCTCTTTAATTGGCCAAATGTCTGAATGCTGTCCCAAGCTTTAAGAGACTGATCCTCAACTCCGAGCTGGGCAAACATTTTTTCAGGTGTTTGCGTCAAGAAAGGCTGAAGAAGTACAGCCGAAATACGCAATGATTCAGCTAAATGATACATGACTGAGCGTAATTCTTTTTCTTTTTCCGGATCTTTTGCCAGCACCCACGGAGCAGTTTCATCAATATATTTGTTCGTACGGCTGATCAATTGCCATAGCGTTGATAAAGCTACTGAAAACTCCATGTTTTCCATTGCCTTTTCATAAGCTTGAACCGTTTCTCCGGCTACAGAAGAAAGCTCTTGATCAAAATCGGTCACATTTCCTTCATATGAACCAATCTCACCGTCAAAATATTTTTGGATCATGGCGACTGTCCGATTCAGAAGATTTCCTAAGTCGTTTGCCAAGTCATAATTAATTCGTTCTACGAAACCTTCCGGCGTAAAGACACCGTCTGAACCGAACGGCACTTCGCGAAGCAGGTAATAACGAAGCTCATCCAAGCCGTAACGTTCAATCAATGTTACCGGATCAACAACGTTTCCTTTTGATTTCGACATTTTTCCGTCTTTCATCAATAACCAGCCATGCGCGAAAACTTGCTTAGGCAACGGGAGATCAAGCGCCATCAGCATAATCGGCCAGTAGATGGTGTGGAAACGGACAATTTCCTTACCGACCAGGTGAACGTCAGCCGGCCAGTACTTTTTGTAAAGCTCGTCATTTTCCGTATCGTAACCGAGCGCTGTAATATAGTTGAATAATGCGTCAATCCATACATACACGACATGCTTCGGATTTCCCGGCACTTTTACGCCCCAGTCAAACGTCGTTCTGGAAACGGCCAAATCTTCAAGACCCGGTTTAATGAAGTTATTAATCATTTCATTTTTGCGTGATTCCGGCTGGATAAATGAAGGGTTTTCTTCATAAAACTTCAGCAGGCGGTCTGCATATTTGCTCATGCGGAAGAAGTATGATTCCTCTTTGATTAATTCGACAGGGTGGCCGCTGTCCGGGCTTTTTCCGCCGACAACCTCGCCCTTCTCATTACGTTCCACATCCACCAGCTGTGTTTCAGTATAGAATGTTTCGTCAGGAATGCTGTACCAGCCCTCATACTCATCCAGATAAATATCACCATTATCAAGAAGCTTTTGAAACACTTTCTCAATGATTTCTTTGTGCCGGCTTTCCGTAGTCCGGATGAAATCATCGTGAGAAATGTCGAGCTGCTTCCACAATTTTTGGATTTCAGCAACAGCGCGGTCTACATACGCTTGAGGCGTGATATTCTCTTCCTCCGCTTTCTGCTGGATTTTTTGTCCGTGTTCATCCGTTCCGGTTAAGTAGCGAACGTCAAATCCCTTTAATCTTTTGTAACGCGCCATTGCATCGCCGGCCACGGTAGTATAAGCATGGCCGATATGTAATTTTCCGCTCGGATAATATATCGGGGTCGTAATATAAAAAGTATTATTCTCTTGCGGCATGTTGCAACCTCCCATTCAGAATGTCGAAAAGCTCACGCCCAAAGGACGAGAGCGGTTTTATTTGATATACAATATTGATATTTGTCCTCTATCTATGATACCATCTTAGCCTTTAAGATCAAGGATATATACGTACTGCGCGTAAAAGAGTAAATAAAATTAAAAATTTTTATTGAAATTAAATAAAGTCTTAACATGTCGAATTTTGTCGTATATAATCTACTAATATAAAACATCTTGGTTCGAAAGTCTTGATTTAAAAGGATTTTCCATAGGATAATAGGTTCGAAAAAGCAGTCAAAAAGCCTGTTATTTCAGGATTTCCAAGGCTTTACTTACTATAAGAACTAATTCTTACAAACAATAGTAAACAAAATGATTGACGATTATTGGAAACCTTGTTATGCTAGGAATGTAAGGAATTTTGTCGAATAATGACGAAGAAAAATATAAACTACAAATAATTATCTCTCGGGAGGAGACTGTTAATGAAATCTACTGGTATCGTACGTAAAGTTGATGAACTTGGACGCGTAGTTATCCCTATCGAACTTCGCCGTACACTGGGCATCGCAGAAAAAGACGCTCTTGAAATTTATGTTGATGATGAAAAAATCATCCTTAAAAAATATAAACCAAACATGACTTGCCAAGTAACTGGTGAAGTCTCTGATGATAACCTTAAACTTGCCGGCGGCAAATTGGTACTCAGCAAAGAAGGCGCTGAGCAAATCATCTCTGAAATTCAAAACCAGCTTCAAAACCAAAAATAAGTTATTTCATACAAAAACCGTTCTTGTTGTGACGCAAGAACGGTTTTTTTATGATTGAATGTGATAAGCGTCATAGATCTCGCGTTTCGGTACGTCCCGATCTACCGCTGTTTGTTTTATGGCCTGTTTGGAAGAAGCCCCTTCATTTATGTAATGTTCCACATGCTCTTTTTCAGAAAGCTCCATCCACCAGGGTTTGTCGTCTTCATCCGGTTCAGCGGCTTGATTGCCTTCGACAACGAGACAGAACTCACCGCGGATTTGGTCTTCATTTGCCCATTCAATTACTTCGGCGATCGTTCCTCTGATGAATTCCTCGTACTTTTTCGTTAATTCCCTCGTGACGGCGATGTTTCGATTTCCCAAAACGGCATGCATTGCTGTTAATGTTTCTTTTAACCTGTGCGGCGCTTCGTAAAATATCATCGTTTCCTGCCGTTTTTTCAGGATTTCGAGTTCCTTCTTCTTTTCTTTTTTCTGTCTGTTTAAGAATCCATAGAAGAAAAACGGCTGCGGGGTGATACCTGATGCGGTCAGCGCGGTTAACGCCGCATTTGCTCCCGGAAGCGGAACGACATATCCGCCGATTTGGGTGAAATCTCTTACAATCTCAGCCCCCGGGTCGGAAATTGTCGGCATACCGGCGTCACTGACCAGTGCCACATTCTTTCCTGTTTTCAGCCATTCAATGATTTTATGGCCGCTGCTTTCTTTATTATGTTCATGATAGCTGGTGAGAGATGTTTCTATGTCATAGACGTGACACAGCTTTTTCGTCTGTCTCGTATCTTCGGCAGCGATGACATCGACCGATTTCAGCGTCTCCACTGCACGAAAGGTCATGTCCTCCAAGTTGCCGATCGGTGTAGGAACAAGATAAAGAATTCCCATTTCGGATTTTCCGTTAAAACTCATCTGGCGACTTAACATATACAGCCTCCTTGCTGCTTCGTTTTTCTTCTATATATTGTTCTTTTTTCTTTCGGGTCAGCTGCTTAAAACGATATTCCGCCTGCATCGCTTCCCGTTTTGTTTCAAATGATTCCGCATGGCATAACGAAACCGGCCTTCTCGCCCTTGTGTACTTTGCGCCCTTTCCCTCATTGTGGGTCTTCAGCCGTTTTTGCAGATCATTTGTATAACCGGCATACAGACTGTTGTCATTGCACAGCAGCACATAAAAGAAATGACTATTCGTCTCCATATAAAATGGTGCGGATCTCTTTCGTATATTCATTTTGTTCATTATATACAAACAGCGGAGGAAGAATTTTGAGATCAGGGCGGCCGCCTTTAATGCCTTCAACCAAAATGGTATTCGCTTCTTTACCTTGTTTCGGATAAATAAACTGCACCCGTTTCGGTTCTATTCGGTATGCTTTCATTAATTCAAAGATTTCCAAAAGCCTTCCCGGCCGATGAACGAGGGCCGCTTTTCCGCCTTGTTTCAGCAGTTTGCTGCTGACGGAAATCACATCTTCAAGCGTGCAAAGAATTTCGTGCCTTGCGATTCTGAGATGTTCGTTCAGATTCTGCTCAGCCTCTTTCGGCGTTTTAAAATAAGGCGGGTTGCAAGTGACAACGTCATATTTATTATGTCCGAGTCTATCCGGCATATTTTTCAGATCATCATGAATGAGGCTGATCTGACCGCCCAGACCGTTGTATTCGACACTTCGGAGCGCCATATCATACAAACGCTCCTGAATTTCAACCCCTGTGATATCCGCTTTTGACCTTGTGCTGAGCAAAAGCGGCACAATCCCATTTCCCGTACATAAATCAACGATGTTGCCCTTTTGAATCGGAACGTATGCAAACTTTGACAGCAGCACGGCATCTAGCGAAAAAGCGAAAACCGTCGGGCTCTGTACAATTTTCATATCCTCTGCTAATAAGTAATCCAATCTTTCATCATCACGTAATGAAACCATAATCTTATTCCTTTCAGCACTCTTTGAAAAAGGCTTCCGACATCAGCGGAAGCCTTTTCCTTATTTTTTATTTAAGAAGGACAGACAAAAAAGGCAATCTCCCTTGCGGACGCTCCCATAATGGACGTTGCAAATATGAAAGCCTTCTTGATACAGCCGGGCCAGATTATCGTACCCTTCTCCTATATCACTCTGCTCTGCCTTCTGTGTTTTTGTTTCTTTCTGATCGGCCTTGAATTTCTCAATTTGCTCTGTCGTGTCATCAAGCCGCTTCCGCAAATGCTTATTTTCAAGCTGCAGATGGTGATTCTCTTCAATCATTTCGCCGATATGCTGCTTTAAGTCACCCAGCTGACGGTACAGCGAACCGATTTGTTCCTCCAGGTTTATGACAGTATCAATTAACTCTTTTTTATCCAAGGTTCCACACCTCGTTAATCTGTGGTTTGTGCGGATACGACGCCCTCTTCCAAGAGCTCTTCCCAAGTATATTCTATCACTTTTTCACGATTCTTCAGTTCCACCTGAAGCACCCGTTCCAGAATATTAAGACCGACAACCTTTGCGGGGCCGTTTGCCGTTGTAATCATTTCGCCTAAATCCGGTAGCTGTTCTTTCGCCGTCTCATACTCATCATTTTCGTACTTCAAACAGCACATCAAACGGCCGCACAGACCCGAAATTTTCGTTGGGTTCAACGATAAATTTTGGTCCTTCGCCATTTTGATGGACACCGGTTCAAAATCACCGAGGAACGTGGAGCAGCAAAGCATTCTCCCGCACGGGCCGATACCGCCGAGCATTTTCGCTTCGTCTCTCACACCGATTTGACGCAATTCGATTCTTGTTTTAAAGATAGAAGCCAAGTCTTTGACCAATTCCCTGAAATCAACCCGTCCGTCGGCTGTGAAGTAAAAAATGACTTTATTGCGGTCAAACGTAAACTCAACATCAACCAGTTTCATATCTAAGCCGTGATCAGCCACTTTTTTCTGACAGATTTCAAAAGCGGACAGGGCCTCTTGTTTGTTTTCTTCTACAATGAGAAGATCGCGTTCATCAGCAACGCGAATGACTTTTCGAAGCGGAAGCACAACATCATGCTCGTCCACTTGTTTATTTGCGATGACAACCTGTCCGTATTCGACACCTCTTACGGTTTCAACAATGACGCAGCTGTCCTGTTCTATATCAAATCCGTTCGGATCAAAATAATAAATTTTTCCCGCTTTTTTAAAGCGGACGCCTATTACGTTGTACAAGCTTATCCCTCCTGCAACGTTAACACCAAGTGCTCCATTAATCCCTGCGCATTCACATTGGAATGAAGCCGTTTTTTTGCTTCTAAAACAGCGAGAATTTGGTTCGTAACGCTTTGTTGTGTAAATTGCAGCGCATGCTGTTTTATTGATTGGAATAAGTCTTGATAAATCAGTTTATCTTCATTTCCAATTTGGATGGATAATACATCACGGTATATCAATAAGAGCATATCAAGACCCATTTCTTGATGGGTTTTTTCTTTGAAAAAGGGCACCCACTGATCCTGAATGAAGAAAAAGGCATGTCCTTTCCGCTGATGTAAGACTTCATACAATTTTATCACTTTCGCTCTGGACTCTGCAAACTCATCATTTCGACTTAATTCGACTGCTTCCGCAATGTTATTTGTCATATTTGCTAAGAGTCTGGCCATGTGAGGGCTTACTTCCTGCTCCATCAGTCTCTCTTCTATCGCTTTCGGCTGAAGCGGCTGAAACGGAAGAACCTGACATCTCGAAACGATGGTATCCAGTATTCTGTGGAGCTGCTCAGTAATGAGAATTGCGATGGTGTCTTGACTCGGCTCCTCTAAAAATTTCAGCAGACTGTTTGCCGCATTTGTCGTCATTTGATCCGCATGGGATATAATGTACAGTTTTTTATGCGATTCCAGTCCGGTTTTAGAAAACTCCTCCTGCAGCGATTGGATCTGAGCCTTTTTAATTGATAGTCCGTCGGGCTGAACCACGTGCAGGTCAGGATGGTTTCCGGATGCAATACGCTTGCAGTTCCGGCACTCCCCGCATGGCTCAGTCCCGGCTTCAAGGCAAAAAAAGCTTTTTGCGAGAAGCAGTGCGGCATCCAATTTGCCCGTACCTTTTTTGCCTTCAAACAGATATGCGTGAGAAAGCCTTTTCTTTTCAATGCTATTATGCAAAAGCCGCATCACTCTGGGCTGCTGCTCGGTCATTTCCTTCCATGATATTGCCATTGTATCACTCTCTATGTGTAAAGGTTAATCAATAAACCTTTTATTTCTCCGATTCGATCCAGCAAATCAATTGCCGGTTTTTCCTGATCCAACATCTCTTCCGTCAGCTGAATCAGTTTTTCATCTATTTCTTTCACAAGTCCCAGGGTCCGGCTGTTGCCGTACAGGTCGAAGCTTTTCGCCGTCTCATGCGATAACCCGCTGTCTACGGCCTCTTTTACAAAACGCTTCACCAGCCCTTTGAATTTTGCTAAGTCTTTGAAGTTCCTCGATTTCGTCAGTCTTTTCCCGAACGTTTCTATATCCGTTAAGAACCTGCTTAGCTGATCAAACTTCAGCTTACTGCTTTGGCTGTCCATTGAACTTTTAAAAGTTCCGGAAAGCTCTGCCACTTTATAGGCAGGCTGCTGCTTTTTCTCAATAAAGGTGCGTAAGTCAGAATTTATTTTCACGTCGTCAAATCCTTAAAATTGATGAAATTCATCGACCGGAAGGACAAAGACCGTCGCTCCGCCGACTTCCACTTCGACGGGATATGGAACGTAAGAATCCGCATTCCCGCCCATCGGGGATACCGGGGCAATCATCTGATCGCGTTTACAGCCATTTTCTTTAATGAGGCTGAGCGCTTTATCGACACGGATATCTTCCACTCCGATCATAAACGTCGTATTGCCTGATTTAAGAAATCCGCCTGTTGTCGCAAGCTTCGTCACCCTGAAGTTGTGGTCGGTTAATACTTTCAAAAGCCTGTTGCTGTCCTGATCCTGCACCACTGCCACTATTAATTTCATTCTCTAGGCCCCCTTTAGGTTGGAAAGAACATTGTCGTTACATTCATTATATCAACTTATGAGAAACAGGTCACAACTGAATTTTTTTCAATGCCTCATTTATCACCTGAAGCGCGTCTTGAATGACGAATTCCTTCTTTCTCGATGCGTCGATTGTATGGAATCTTTCCGGAAAACGCTGCATGACTTTTTGGTACCCTTCCCGTACTTTCGTGTGAAAATGCAGCGCCTCAAGGTCGAGACGATTCTTTTCTCTTGAATCATTCGACGTAATCCGTTTCAGCCCTTCTTCCGGATCGATAGAAAAATAGATGGTGACATCAGGCATCGTATCGCCAATTGCAAACCGGTTGATAGAAAAAACTTCATCAATGCCCAGTCCTCTCGCATAGCCTTGATAAGCCAGTGAGCTGTCGATGAAACGATCACACAGTACAATGCGCCCTTCTTTCAATGCAGGCTGCACCTTTTCGACTAAATGCTGTCTTCTGGCCGCGGCGTAAAGGAGCGCTTCCGTTTTGGCATCCATCAGTGTATTGTTTTTATTTAAGATCACTTCTCTGATCTGCTCAGCAATGTCAATGCCGCCCGGTTCTCTTGTCGCTGTCACCGGGTGCCCCTCCGCCGACAGAATATCTTTTATTTCCTGAAGCACTGTCGTTTTTCCTGCACCTTCAGGACCTTCAAATGTAATAAATAAACCGCTCATGATTTCTCCTCTTCTGTATAAACAAGTAATTGTTCCCCGTTTAACAAGCCTTGAATATGCGCATCCATGCCGATTAAACGGGAAAGCTTTTGTACGATCTCTTCTGTTATCCGTTCTCCGTCCATGATAAGCGGGATTCCCGGAGGATAAGGAATAATATTCCCCGCATGCAAGCGACCGGCCGCTTTATTCATATCCGTAAGCTCTTTTGCAAACTTGCGCATTTCATTTTGCGGATATTCAAGTGTCGTAATGGATGGGAATGTCCAATCCACTGCTTCCGGCAGTCTATCGGGCGGTGTATTCTCCAGTTTCTGCTGTATGTTTTTTACGGTTTCCTGTTTAATCATCCGCCGGCCGCCTATCGGCAGTACGAGCAATACTTGATACTCGTCAGCCAGCTCGGCAAAAATGCCTTCGCTCTCCAAAATATTTTGTAATGAATAGCCGGAATGTCCGAGCTTTGAGCGAAGAATGAGTTTTAACGGGTCCGCTTTGATCCCATATCCGGAGGGCTCGATTACTTCAATAGAAGAAATTGATGCGAAGTTCCGTTTTATTTGCTCAATGTGCGCTATATGAACAGGGAGTGTTCCTTTTTCAGCGATATCCTGTATATAAGCGCGCGCCGTATCTAAAGATGCCATAATCGGATATGACGGGCTGCTGCTTTGCAAACTGCTTAGATAATAGGTTAATCGATCTCTGTCAATCCGGCTGCTGTTTAAATGAAAGTAAGATCCCATCGTCATAGCCGGAAGCGTTTTGTGAGCCGATTGAACAACTGCATCCGCCCCCATAGCCAATGATGAAGGCGGGAACGGTTCACCCAACACAAAGTGAGCACCATGAGCCTCGTCTACCAGTACAGGGACGCCGTATGAATGAGCTTTTTTAACTGCCGCATTCAAATCGGCAGCATGCCCGTAGTAAGTCGGGTTGGTCAGAACAAGGCCTTTCGCATTCGGATATGACGCTAACGCTTTTTCGATGACTGAAAGGGATACATAGGAAGGCACATGCATATTTTTATCAATTTCCGGTGCCAAATACACCGGCTTGGCTCCGGCCATTGCCACCGCATGAAAAACAGATTTGTGACAATTACGCTGAATCAGGATGGGTTCGTCCGGTTCACAAACAGCCAAAATCATCGCCAGGTTGCCGGCAGTCGTTCCATTGACGAGAAAGAAGCTTTCCTGAGAGCCGTAAAGCCTGCTCACCAAATCTTGTGCTTCTTTGATGACTCCCGTTGGGTGATGCAAGTCATCAAGCCCCGTGATCTCAGTCATATCAATAGATAAAAGAGATTGATATACAGATTTGGCTTCATCAAAAAAGACATCTCCATTGTGATGTCCCGGAACATGAAAAGAATACGTATTTCGGTGCGCATGCTTCAGCAGCGCTGTATATAAAGGTGTGTCCATTTTTAAACAAATCCTTTGCCTGTCTTTCTTATTATATCGTGCCTGTGAGCCAACTTAAAGCTAAGACTTTTTGCCAGCTAGACGTCATCACGGCCGAGCGTCATATTAAGCAGCTTCTTTTTCAAGTCGCCTTCCATGATAACAAGCTCCTCTTCGGCACGTTTGCGTTTCATCCTGCCGTCTTCTTGAATAGACATGATTTCTTCAAGTGTGCTGACTAAGCTTTCCTGCACTTTTTTGAGGGTATCTGCCTCAACAAGGCCTCGCTCATTAGCTTTGGCTGTCTCGACTGTACTTGTTTTCAGAAGTTCAGCGTTTTTCAGCAGCAATTGATTTGTCGTATCAGCCGCCTTCTGCTGCGCATCTGCCGCACTCCGCTGCCTCATAAGCGTCAGCGCGATCGCAACTTGATTCTTCCATAATGGAATAGCCGTAACAATGGAGGACTGAATTTTTTCCGCCAGTGCCTGATTCGTGTTTTGAATCAAACGGATTTGCGGCGCACTCTGAAGCGTAATCTGCCTGCTCAGAAGCAGATCATGCACTCTCTTATCCAGACGGTCGGCAAACTGGCGAAGATCATTCACTTCCTGCGCGGCCATTTGATTGTGTTCCCGTGATTCGGCTTTTCTTGCCGCTTCGGGAATCAGCTTTGTTTTCAGCTCATCTAACTTTAATTCACCCGCCGCTATATACAGATTTAAGTCAGAGAAGTATTGTTTATTTTGGGCGTACAGTTGATCTAACAGTTTATTGTCACTCAACAGCACATTTTTAGAATGCTCGAGCCTTCTGCTGATACGCTCAATCTGCACACTTGTCTTTTGATATTTCGAAAGCACTTCCTGCACAGAACCAGATACCCTTTTAAACAAACGGGCGAAAAATCCTTTATTCTTCATCTGCAGATCATCAGGGTTTACCTGGTCAAGCTTCCTCATCAGATCAGCAAGTATCTGTCCCATCTCTCCCGCATCTTTTCTTTGAACATGCTCTATCATCGTGTGGGAAAATTCCAGCAGATTCGTTTGCGCCTGCGAACCAAACAGAACAATGCTTTGCATGTTCTCATGGTCCAGTTTTTCAGCGAGCTGACGTGCAGCTTTTCTTTTTTCTTCCGGCAGCGTATCTGCAAGCTTTGGATTAGCCTGATCATTTTGAACATCCATATCATCGGAACGGTCTTTGGCCATTTCCTTCCCCCTATCTTATTTTCTCAATGAATGCTTTGCCATATCTAATTCAAAGTGCAGATCGTCGATGTCTTCTTTCATCAGTTCATGAAGGTCCTCTTCCAGCCTTCTGGAAAGCTCCGCAAGAGTCATCCTCGTCTCACTCAAGG
>NC_014551.1:0-32500 GCF_000196735.1 Bacillus amyloliquefaciens DSM 7 = ATCC 23350 | reverse complement strand
CTGGTAAGGTTCTTCGCGTTGCTTCGAATTAAACCACATGCTCCACCGCTTGTGCGGGCCCCCGTCAATTCCTTTGAGTTTCAGTCTTGCGACCGTACTCCCCAGGCGGAGTGCTTAATGCGTTAGCTGCAGCACTAAGGGGCGGAAACCCCCTAACACTTAGCACTCATCGTTTACGGCGTGGACTACCAGGGTATCTAATCCTGTTCGCTCCCCACGCTTTCGCTCCTCAGCGTCAGTTACAGACCAGAGAGTCGCCTTCGCCACTGGTGTTCCTCCACATCTCTACGCATTTCACCGCTACACGTGGAATTCCACTCTCCTCTTCTGCACTCAAGTTCCCCAGTTTCCAATGACCCTCCCCGGTTGAGCCGGGGGCTTTCACATCAGACTTAAGAAACCGCCTGCGAGCCCTTTACGCCCAATAATTCCGGACAACGCTTGCCACCTACGTATTACCGCGGCTGCTGGCACGTAGTTAGCCGTGGCTTTCTGGTTAGGTACCGTCAAGGTGCCGCCCTATTTGAACGGCACTTGTTCTTCCCTAACAACAGAGCTTTACGATCCGAAAACCTTCATCACTCACGCGGCGTTGCTCCGTCAGACTTTCGTCCATTGCGGAAGATTCCCTACTGCTGCCTCCCGTAGGAGTCTGGGCCGTGTCTCAGTCCCAGTGTGGCCGATCACCCTCTCAGGTCGGCTACGCATCGTCGCCTTGGTGAGCCGTTACCTCACCAACTAGCTAATGCGCCGCGGGTCCATCTGTAAGTGGTAGCCGAAGCCACCTTTTATGTCTGAACCATGCGGTTCAAACAAGCATCCGGTATTAGCCCCGGTTTCCCGGAGTTATCCCAGTCTTACAGGCAGGTTACCCACGTGTTACTCACCCGTCCGCCGCTAACATCAGGGAGCAAGCTCCCATCTGTCCGCTCGACTTGCATGTATTAGGCACGGCGCCAGCGTTCGTCCTGAGCCAGGATCAAACTCTCCGATAAAGTAGTTTGACTGACTACGCACATCGCTGTGCGATTTATTTAAAACTTTGAATTAACAGGTACGTTTTGTCTTGTTTAGTTTTCAAAGAACTTTGTTCACTTCTCTCGAAGCGACTTAATTATTATATCATATCGTTGTTATCATCGTCAATAACTTTTTTAAATTCTTTTTTCGAGAATCTGTTTCGTCATCAGCGACGTATATTAGAATATCACCCTTCATCCATCATGTCAACAATAATCGACAAATTAAATGATGAAGCGTTTAATGACGATTAAAGCAGCGATGCCGGGGATTCCTAAAATCCCGCTGACACCGGTTGTAACCAGATTAACAGGAATATGAATGCCGAGACTCCCGCCGAACAAATTCACACCCACCAGAAGAATCGCACCAGCAATAAACTTAATGGCAGTCAAACCAATCCATCTTACTGGCTTTGGAGATACTCCCCATAAAAAAAGCAAAGCAACCAGACCGACAATTAAACCGATAATGAAAAAAGGCTCCATGAATCTTCCCCCTCGCTTGTTTAGTACAAGCTTATGAGAAGATCCCGGAGAATAGACCTCTTACTTCCACCTGCTCATTTTTAAATTCCGCTGCTTCGCTTCTTTCAAATAAAAAAAATACTTAGATTCAGCGACTTTCAGCTCAAACAGCACCTCAGCCGAGGGCTCAAGACTTTTATCGACCAGACTCTTCTGTCTGTTCCATTCTTCCTTTTGTTTAAAGAGCTGTTCAATCAGCTTTTCGTCAAACTCTTTTCTTAATGTATTTCTGCGAAGAAAACCCATGCCTCGCCATTTCCTCCCTTACAATTCACGTCTTCCTTCAAGCGCTTTTGAAAGAGTGACCTCATCAGCATATTCCAAATCGCCGCCGACGGGCAGGCCGTGGGCAATACGGGAGAGCTTGATGCCTGAGGGCTTTAACAGCCTCGATATATACATCGCTGTTGCTTCCCCTTCAATATTAGGGTTGGTTGCGAGAATAACTTCTGTCACTTGGTCATCCTGAAGGCGCTTCAGCAGTTCCGGAATCTTAATATCCTCCGGGCCGATGCCGTCCATTGGAGAAATCGCGCCGTGAAGCACATGATACTGGCCGTTATATTCCTTCATTTTCTCCATTGCAATAACATCTTTAGGGTCCTGCACGACACAAATAACAGACTTATCTCTTCTTGTATCCTCGCATATATAACAAGGGTCCTGATCTGTAATATGTCCGCAAATCGAGCAATATGTCAGATTCCGCTTCGCATTGACAAGCGCCTTAGCAAAATCCAATACTGTGTCTTCTTTCATACCTAGAACAAAAAAAGCCAGACGAACCGCTGTTTTCGGTCCGATCCCTGGCAATTTCATAAAGCTGTCAATCAGCTTTGATATTGGTTCAGGATACTGCATGTTTATTTATCCCCCTAGAATAAACCCGGTATGTTCATTCCTTTTGTAAATTGTCCCATTGTCTCATTCGTCATGTCATCCACTTTTTTGAGGGCGTCGTTTGTCGCAGCAAGAACCAGGTCCTGAAGCATTTCGATGTCTTCCGGATCAACAACTTCTTCTTTAATCGCAACGTCTACAACTTCTTTTTGACCGTTAACCTTTACAGTCACCATTCCGCCGCCCGCTGTGCCTTCAAGCACTTTTTCAGCAAGCTCCTCCTGAGCCTTAGCCATATCCTTTTGCATTTTTTGCATCTGTTTCATCATTTTTTGCATGTTTCCCATTCCGCCACGCATATTCAATCACTCTCTTTCATCTCATTAGTCTTTTATTTCGATTAAATCCGCTCCGACAAGTTTTTTCGCCTCTGCAATAAGCGGATCTTCTTCAGCCGGTTCGTTTGATCCTTCACTTTCCTGCTGATGATCATTTAAAAATTCTTCTCTTATTTTACCCCATTGTGCTTCCGGAACGCCAATCAAATCCATTCTTTTCCCGAGCATTGATTCGAGAATCTGTTCAAGATTCGTACGGACTCCGTTATTGTCTTCGGCAACCATTTTACAATGGATTTCGTATTTAAATTTAAGCACAAATGCCTTCTGGGCAGCGGCCACCGGTTCACTGTCATTCAAAAGAGCCGCATGGGACACCTTATTCTGCTGTTTCAGGTGTGCCAGCAGCTTGCCCCAGCTGCTTTTAAGCTGTTCAAGGTCAGGTCTTGTGGCTTCCTTCAATATTTCATGGATTCGTCCGACCGGAGCTTTGTAATGGCTTTTTCCGCCTTTTTGAGGACGCGGGGCTTCTTTCGGAGCGCTTTCCGCCTGAACTTTCACACCGGAGGTTTTCAGCCTTTCCACTTCCTGCTCAAGCTGCTGGATCTTATTCATCAGCATGCCGACCTCAGGGATGTCTGCGCCGGACTGCTGCGCCGTCTGGCATATTTTCACGACAGCCACTTCAAAAAAGATTCTTGGGTGGTTCGTCCACTTCATTTCCTGATGGCTTTTATTCAGGATATCAATCATCTCATATAAAGCGGGGGCCGGTATTTCACCGCTCAGATCCCGGAACATTTCATCGACCTTCACCTTCTCCAGGACTCCTTCTAAATCGGGAGCAGCCTGGTACAAGAGCATATCCCTGAAATAAAAGATCATATCTTCAATCAGTTTGGCCGCATCTTTCCCCTGCTGGAGTAATTCATTCAGTGTTTCCAACGCCTCGGAAACCTGTTTGCGGTGAAGAGCGGATGCCAGTTTTCCAATATAGTGCTGGGAAACGGCCCCGGTAATGAGCAATGCGTCATCCACCGCCAGCTCATCGCCGCTGAATGATACGGCTTGATCGAGCAGGCTCAGCGCGTCCCTCATTCCCCCGTCCGCAGCACTCGCTATGATATCAAGGGCGCCTTCTTCCACCTTCAGCTGCTCTGCATCGACGATTATCTTCATTCGTCCGACAATTGCTTGGGATGTAATCCGTTTGAAGTCAAAACGCTGACATCTGGAGATAATGGTTAAAGGAATCTTATGAGGCTCAGTCGTAGCTAATATGAAAATGCAATGTGCCGGCGGTTCTTCCAGCGTTTTCAGAAGCGCGTTGAATGCGCCGATAGAGAGCATATGCACCTCATCTATAATATATACCTTGTAAGTGACGGCCGACGGGGCGAATTTTACTTTGTCACGGATGTCGCGGATTTCGTCTACGCCGTTATTCGACGCCGCATCTATTTCGATCACATCTGATATAGAGCCGTTTGTGATCCCCTTGCACGCCGCGCATTCATTGCACGGTTCTTCTACAGGGGCGTGCTCACAGTTGACTGCTTTCGCAAATATTTTAGCTGCACTGGTTTTTCCCGTTCCTCGTGGTCCAGAAAACAGATATGCATGAGAAAATTTCTTTTGCAAAAGGGCATTTTGCAGCGTTTTCGTAATGTGTTCCTGTCCGACCACATCTTCAAACTGCTGAGGCCTAAATACTCGATATAAAGCTTGGTAACCCACAGGATGCGCCCTCCTCTGTTATTCATCATGTTTATTATACATGAACGGGCTTTTAACGCCAAAACCCGTTTTTCATATACGAAAAAACTCACCTGCCATAAACAGGTGAGTCTGAAATTTGATGATTGATTTACCGTGCACCTTCTGTCGATTCGCTACCCTAAGCGTTACTTAAGCAGTTAGCTCAGCCCAGGCAACCCTGCGGCACATGAGAGGTTTCACTTAATGCTGCTTCCTTCCGGACCTGACATGGTTCATGAATTCCCATTGCGCAGGACCCAGACGTCAACGCCACTTACTTAAGGCAGGCCTTACAGTAAACGAACCTCGAGAAGGGATTCGGCCCCGCTAGAGCGGATTGCGGGTACAGGGCACCGCTACCTCCCCGCTTAGCACGGCAAAATAAATATCAAATTTTTATATGCGCACCATTTATGATGCACACATAAGTATATCTGCTTCAGGCAGAAAATGCAACCGTACTAATCAGACAACTTTTTCCTCTTATCTTTCTTTTGCCGGCGCAGCTTTCTGAAAAAAGCGCTGAGCATTTCTCCGCACTCTTCTTCGAGCACTCCGCTCACCACTTCCGCTTGGTGGTTGAACCGTTCCTCCTGCAAAAGGTTCATCAGCGTTCCTGTACAGCCTCCCTTGGGATCAAATGCGCCGAACACGACCTTATCGACTCTGGAAAGCACGACGGCTCCCGCACACATCGGGCACGGCTCTAAAGTGACATAAAGAACGGCGTCCTCAAGTCTCCATGTTCCCAGCTTGCGGCACGCTTCGTCTATCGCCAGCATTTCCGCGTGGGCAAGTGAGCGCTGTTCCGTCTCCCGCAGATTATGCGCCCGCGCCACGATCTCATCGTGCAGAACAAGGACGGCTCCGATCGGCACTTCCCCTTTCGCTTCTGCTTTCTTCGCTTCTTTTATGGCTTCTCTCATATAATATTCATCATTCATCGGTTCAAGCTCTCTTCTTAAGTTTTTTCATGTCTCATAAAGGTTAAAATAAGAATACCTCAGCAGAAAGGAGTTGCCGGTATTGACTGAACCTAACAACACAGCCCTTCTGATTGTCGATATGATCAATAATTTTCAATTTGATATGGGCGAACGTCTTGCTGAAAAAACCAAACAAATTGTCCCCCGTATTTTATCATTAAAGAAGCATGCAAAACAAAACAACTGGCCGATTATTTATATTAATGATCATTACGGGCTTTGGAAGGCTGATATTGATGCCATCAGGGAGGAATGCAGCAATGACATAAGCGCCGACATTATAGAAGATATTTCACCTCAGCCGGATGATTATTTTCTGATTAAACCGAAGCATTCCGCATTTTACGAAACGGCGCTTCACACCCTTCTGACCGAATTAAAAGTGAATCAATTAATGATCACGGGGATTGCCGGTAATATTTGCGTGCTGTTCACGGCTAACGACGCTTATATGCGGGAATACAGCATTGCCATCCCGAAAGACTGCACCGCTTCCAATAACGACGAAGACAATGATTTCGCTTTGACCATGATGGAAAATGTACTCTTCGCGGAAATAACCACCGAAAAACAAATTACCTCCGAAAAATAAACATGATCAGCCTCCTTTTTTCATACATTTGATAGCGGATATGAAAGGAGGCGTTTTTCATTCAGATTTATGTAGTGAAACGGGGCGACACACTTTCTGCTATTGCGGCGCGCTACCGGATTGCCGCAAATGTCATTGCGGAAGCAAATAAACTGCCTAATCCCAATACATTGGTTGTCGGACAAACCCTTGTCATTCCGATCGAGGGACAATATTACGAGGTGAGACAAGGCGATACTCTTGCGGCAATCGCCGGCCGTTTTCATATATCGGCCGCGGAGCTTGCGAGGGTGAACGGAATTCAGCTCAGCTCCACAGTGCAAGTCGGGACCCGCCTGTATATTCCGGAGCAGACGAATAAGCCCGATATCGAATCAAATGCATATATAGAACCGCGGGGAACGAGCGTAAGCGCTAATCTGCAGCAGGCAGCAAGAGAGGCCTCACCTTATTTAACATACCTCGGCGCATTCAGTTTTCAGGTGCAGCGGAACGGGACTTTAAAAGAACCGCCCCTGACCAATTTAAAAAGTATCGCCGACAGGCACAACACCACATTGATGATGATCATCACCAACCTTGAAAATGACGCATTCAGCGATGAACTCGGGCGGCTCATCTTAAATGATAATACGGTGAAAACAAAGCTCTTTCAGGAAATCGTCTCCACGGCCAAAAAGCACGGCTTCCGCGATATTCATTTTGATTTCGAATATTTGCGTCCTCAGGACAGAGAAGCCTACAATCGTTTTTTACGTGAAGCGAGAACGATTTTTCATCGGGAAGGCTGGAAGATTTCAACGGCGCTTGCTCCGAAAACGAGTGCGACCCAGGCCGGCAAATGGTATGAAGCACATGACTATAGGGCACATGGAGAAATCGTCGATTTTGTCGTGATCATGACATATGAGTGGGGGTACAGCGGAGGCCCGGCTCAGGCCGTATCACCAATCGGCCCTGTAAGGAATGTCATTGAGTACGCGCTGACAGAAATGCCTTCTTCCAAAATCGTCATGGGACAGAACATGTACGGCTACGATTGGACACTGCCTTTTAAACAGGGAACGACAGCGAAAGCCGTCAGTCCTCAGCAGGCGATCGCTCTGGCCGCACGCTATAAAGTCGACATTCAATATAACGAAACCGCCCAGGCTCCCTTCTTTCGATACACGGCTGAAAATCAGAAACAGCATGAAGTATGGTTTGAAGACGCCCGCTCCATTCAGGCGAAATTTAATTTAATTAAAGAACTTCATTTAAGAGGAATCAGCTATTGGAAACTCGGCCTCTCCTTCCCGCAAAACTGGCTTTTGCTCGGAGATCAATTCCATATTGTGAAAGAGACGTTTCGTTAATTGGAAGCGTCTTTTTTTCATGGGCGTTTCTGAGAGTGTGATACAATATAAAGGCCGGCAGCTGACGGATGTTTGCAGAATTAAGGAGGATTTTCAATGAACAGAGCCCCTTTTATCGCGGTAGAAGGTCCTATCGGGGCAGGAAAAACGACACTCGCTTCTATGCTTTCTGAAGAGCTCGGTTTTCCTATGATTAATGAGATTGTGGAAGACAACCCGTATCTCGATAAGTTCTATGATAATATCGAGGAGTGGAGTTTTCAGCTTGAAATGTTTTTTCTCTGTCACAGGTATAAACAGCTTGAAGACACTGATCGGGATTATTTAAAACAAGGACAGCCCGTTTTGTCCGATTATCATATTTATAAAAATGTTATTTTCGCAGAACGCACATTGCACGGACAAAAGCTTGAGAAATATAAGCAGATTTATCATCTGCTCACTCACGACTTGCCGAAGCCGAATGTCATTGTATACATAAAGGCAAGCCTGCCGACATTGCTTCAACGCATCGAAAAACGCGGGCGCCCGTTTGAGAAAAATATCGAACATCAATATCTGGAACGTCTCATTGCAGATTACGATACCGCCATCAGACAGCTTCAGGAAGAAGATCCGGATATATCTGTACTGACTATTGATGGTGATACTGAAGACTTTGTTTTGAATAAGACAGACTATGAAAGAATTGCCCGTCAGGTAAAGGAGCTTATTAAATGAAAGATATTCACATTCCAAACAACGCCATTATAACAGTAGCGGGAACGGTAGGAGTCGGAAAATCGACTTTAACCAAAGCTTTAGCAAAACGCCTCGGGTTTAATACCTCACTTGAAGAAGTGGATGAAAACCCTTATTTAGAGAAGTTTTATCATGACTTTGAACGCTGGAGCTTTCATTTGCAAATTTATTTTCTGGCCGAGCGGTTCAAGGAGCAGAAAAACATGTTTGAATCAGGCGGAGGATTCGTGCAGGACCGTTCGATTTATGAAGATACAGGCATATTCGCAAAAATGCATGCCGATAAAGGAACCATGTCGCTGACAGATTACAAAACATACACAAGCCTTTTTGAGGCCATGGTCATGACGCCATACTTCCCGCATCCTGATGTTTTGATCTATTTAGAAGGCGATCTTGAAAACATTATAGAGCGGATTGAAAAGCGGGGCCGTGAGATGGAGCTGCAGACCAACCGTGCCTATTGGGAAGAGATGTATACGCGGTACGAGGACTGGATCAGCGGTTTTAACGCCTGCCCTGTGCTGAAAGTACGCATTGAAGATTATGATCTTGAAGCTGATGAACAGTCACTGGAACCTTTGATCGAAAAAATCAGTCACGTGATCAATGAAAACAGAAAGAAATAAAAATAATAAAGCGATTTTCCCCAAAAGAGAAAATCGCTTTTTTGCATATAAAAAATCCGCTGCATCAAATGCAGCGGACAAAACAATCTCCAATATATGCTCGAGTTTCATTAGGTTTAAAATCAATATGGCGGAGGAAGAGGGATTCGAACCCCCGCGGGCTTTGACACCCCTGTCGGTTTTCAAGACCGATCCCTTCAGCCGGACTTGGGTATTCCTCCGTATCGACATTTAATAATATACCACATGACCTAAATTTCAGTCAAGCGCTTTTTCATATTTTTTTATTTCTTTTCTTAAACGGCTTTTCCGTCAGCTTTACTATCATACAAAAGTCTTGTCTCCAAATCAACCTCAGTATGTCATACGGGCAGGAAAAACAGTGAAAACCAAGAATAGATTGAAATAGATAAACCTGCTCATAAAGGTGGAGAACACAATGAAAGTCATAATTGCACCGGATTCTTTTAAAGAAAGCATGACATCAAAAGAAGCCGCCGACAGCATCGAGAAAGGATTCAAAGCGGTCTTCCCTGACGCGGAATATATCAAGATACCCGTGGCTGACGGCGGAGAAGGAACCGTTCAGGCTTTAACGGATGCCACCGGCGGAAGCATTATCAAAAAAACTGTGACCGGCCCGCTGGGAACACCGGTAATTGCCGCATACGGACTTCTGGGAGACGGGCGCACGGCAGTCATTGAAATGGCGGAAGCTTCGGGACTCCATCTCGTTCCCCGTCATCTCAGAGATCCGTTGAACACGACCACAAGAGGAACGGGTGAACTGATAGCAGATGCAGCTTCCCGCGGGGCGAGTGAGATCATAATCGGTCTTGGGGGAAGCGCCACCAATGACGCCGGGACAGGAATGGCGAGTGCGCTCGGTGTGCGTTTCTTAAATGAGGAAGGTCAGGAGATACCTGACGGCGGAGGCTCTTTGCACACCCTGGCTTCTATTGATATAAGCGGTCTCTCCCCTGACCTGAAGCACATTCGTATTCGTGCCGCCTGCGATGTCGAAAATCCCCTGACCGGCGAAAATGGGGCGTCATATGTCTTTGGCCCGCAAAAAGGGGCGTCCGAGGAGACAAAAATGGTATTGGATAGCAATTTGCGCCATTTCGCTGATGTATTGAGACGGCAACACGATATTGAAGCGGATTCTGTAAAAGGTGCGGGTGCCGCAGGAGGTTTAGGGGCAGGACTGATTGCCTTCTTACAAGCAGAACTTCAAAGAGGTATCGACGTTGTATTAGATACACTGTCCTTTTCAGATCAGATAAAAGGCGCTGACCTTGTAATCACCGGAGAGGGACAGATTGACGGACAAACGATATTCGGCAAAACCCCCGCGGGAATCGCCGCACGCGCATCCGCTCAAGAAATTCCCGTTATCGCATTGGCGGGTTCCTTAGGCAAAGACTTTGAACATGTATACAACAGAGGAATCACCGCTGTGTTTTCTATCGTGCCTGGCGCTGTAAGTCTTGAAGATGCTTTAGAATCAGGCCGTTTTAACCTTGAAAGCACAGCCCGGAATGTCGCCGCTTTATACCAAACAGCAAAAAAGGCGCGCCTCTAGGGCGCACCTTTTACGGTTTGATGACTTCTTTATTTCCCATATAAGGACGAAGCACTTCCGGAATGACGACACTTCCGTCTTCCTGCTGGTAGTTTTCCAAGATGGCAGCTACTGTTCTGCCGACTGCCAGACCTGAACCGTTTAACGTATGCACATGCTCAGGCTTGCCTTTCGCTTCGCGTCTGAATCGAATGTTTGCTCGTCTTGCCTGGAACGCTTCAAAGTTGCTGCAAGAAGAAATTTCACGGTATGTGTCTTGGCTTGGAATCCATACCTCAATATCGTACTTTTTCGCAGCTGTAAAGCCCAGATCACCGGTACACATGCTCATGACACGATACGGAAGTTCGAGCAGCTGAAGCACCCGCTCAGCTTGATTTGTCAATTTCTCAAGCTCCTCATAAGAATCTTCCGGCTTCACGAATTTCACAAGCTCAACCTTGTTGAATTGATGCTGGCGGATCAAACCGCGTGTATCACGGCCGGCAGATCCCGCTTCTGAACGGAAGCAAGCGCTGAACGCCGCATAATTGATCGGCAATGCATCATCGGATAAGATTTCATCGCGATGCATATTTGTAATCGGCACTTCCGCCGTCGGAATTAAGAAATAATCCTCTTCCCTGATTTTAAAAGCATCCTCTTCAAATTTAGGAAGCTGCCCCGTACCTGTCATGCTCGTACGGTTTACCATATAAGGAGGAATGACTTCCGTGTAATGATATTCGTCAACGTGAAGATCGAGCATAAAGTTGTAGAGTGCGCGTTCGAGACGGGCCCCTAATCCTTTATAAAACACAAACCGGCTTCCCGTTACTTTTGAAGCGCGTTCAAAATCAAGAATGTTCAGGTGGTCAGCGATATCCCAATGCGGTTTCGGCTCATAAGAAAATGCCGGTGCCTCTCCCCACTTGCGAATTTCAATGTTATCATCTTCTGTTTCCCCGACAGGCACTGAATCGTGCGGGATGTTCGGAATAGACAGAAGGATGGTTTCGAGTGTCGTTTCAACCGTGCGAAGCTCTTCATCAAGCTTCTTAATTTCTTCGCCTACTTCACGCATCTCTTTAATAATATGATCAGCGTCTTTTTTCTCCCGCTTCAAAACGGCGACCTGCTGAGAAACTTCATTGCGTTTTCCCTTCAGCTCTTCTACTTTCCCGATAAGCTCTCTTCTTTTTTCATCAAGCTCTTCAAACTTATCAAAGTCAGATAAGTCTTCGCCTTTTGGAATGAGCTTCGCTTTTACTTCTTGAAAATTGGCTCTCAGCACCTTCGTGTCAATCATGCCTAACAACTCCTATCTGTTTTTATCGAAAATAAAAAAGAGCCCTCATCCCCTAAAAGGGACGAGAGCTCTCGCGTTGCCACCCTGATTGAAAACAAGCTCACACTTGCTTCCCGCTTTAACCCATAACGGTTTTCCCGTAAATGCCTACTTGTTTTCAGCATTTCGCTCAAGGACGGATTCGGAGAGCATCTTTCACCGATTCGCACCACCCATCGGCTCTCTTTGAAAGAGGGGCTTCCTACTGCTTCCTGTCAACGCTTTTCGATCTTTATTTGTGTTTATAATGTACTATAAGTATCAGCGGTTTTCAACTGTTTTATACAGCTGTTTCCTGCTTATGCTTTTCCGCCATTTTCACAAACAGCTCTGTCACTCGGTGATCATCCGTCAATTCAGGATGGAACGAGCAGCCGAGGAAATGGCCTTGTTTTGCAGCCACGATGCGTCCGTTATGTTCACAAAGCACTTCAACATCTTCTCCGGCTTCTAAAATATGCGGCGCGCGAATAAATACACCAGTAAACGGCTCATCAAGGCCTTTAATCGTTAGATCAGCCTCAAAGCTGTCGACCTGACGGCCAAAAGAATTACGCTCGACAACAACGTTTAACAGCCCTAAATGAGCATTATCCGTTCCCGCAATCTCTTTGGCTAAGATAATCAGACCGGCGCATGTGCCGAACATCGGTTTTCCCTGGGCGGCAAACTCGCGAAGCGGCTCCATAAAATGATACGTATCCATTAAACGCCGCATAGTCGTGCTTTCCCCGCCCGGCAGGATTAAGCCGTCGATGTCATTCAGCTGTTCAGGACGCTTAATCACGACACCTTTTGAACCACATGCTTCAATTGAACGAATATGTTCTCTTACTGCTCCTTGAAGTCCAAGTACACCAATTGTTAACATGCTTCCAGCTCTCCTATGGTTTTACCAGCCGCGTTCTTGCATACGCTGTTCCGGCAATAGATTTGAGATTTCGATTCCTTTCATTGCTGTGCCCAATTCTTTAGAAAGCTCAGCAATCAGTTTGTAATCTGTGTAGTGAGTCGTTGCTTCAACAATTGCTTTAGCGAATTTAGCAGGATTGTCCGATTTGAAAATACCTGAACCGACAAATACGCCATCAGCGCCAAGCTGCATCATCAATGCCGCATCAGCAGGCGTCGCCACTCCGCCGGCAGCAAAGTTGACAACAGGCAATTTGCCGTCACGCTTAATTTGAAGAAGCAGTTCATAAGGAGCACCGAGGTTTTTAGCTTCAGTCATCAGCTCATCATTGCTCATCGCCACAACTTTGCGCACTTGCGCGTTTACTTTTCTCATATGGCGGACAGCTTCCACAATGTTTCCTGTTCCCGGTTCGCCTTTTGTACGAAGCATGGACGCTCCTTCAGCGATACGGCGCGTTGCTTCGCCAAGATCACGGCATCCACATACGAACGGAACAGTATATTCATTTTTATTTAAATGAAATTCTTCGTCAGCAGGAGTCAGGACTTCACTTTCATCGATATAATCTACTCCCATTGCTTCAAGGACACGCGCTTCAACGATATGTCCGATACGCGCTTTTGCCATTACGGGAATGGATACAGCATTCATTACTTCTTCAACGATCGTCGGGTCAGCCATGCGGGCAACACCGCCGGCAGCGCGAATATCAGCCGGAACACGTTCTAACGCCATTACGGCAACAGCTCCCGCCTCTTCGGCAATCTTCGCTTGTTCAGCATTTACAACGTCCATGATGACGCCGCCTTTTTGCATTTCCGCCATTCCGCGTTTTACACGGTCAGTACCTGTTTGAGCCATTATTTGGTCCCCCTAGTCAATGTATGATTAGATAATTTCTATCTCTTATTGTATCCCAGAAATACAATATTTCATATGGATATTCTCATTTTACAGCGAGATGAAAGAGATAGATATCATTTTTTTACTAACAATTTGGTTTTTTCAGTATATTAAGCAAAAGAGCCCTAACTTTCATCAGAGCTCTTTCTTATTTCTTAAAACCAGCCTGTTACCGTATCAACGGCACTGTTCCAGATTCCGGAGAAGAAGCCTCCGATGCCGCGCATCATCTGAACAAACCAGTTTGCTTTATCTACATCATTTTTCGTTACAAGATTCACGCTGAACTCTTTGGATTTGAGGAAGCCGTAGTCTTTGTCACTGCCTTTGTATGTAACTGTCAGCGTTCCGACTTTCGTCCCTTTTTTCACAGGAGCCGTGATTTCTTTTTTATCTAAAGTCACTTCAGCTTTATAGTTCTTTTCATCCCCGCTTTTCACAGGAATAGAAAGTGCCTTATCAGTAACAATATCGACTTGCTTGTCTTTCCCTTTGTCAACGTCAATCGTTTTGTGCCCTTTTACTTGAGAGCCTTCAGGGTAAAGATCTTTCATTGAGAAATTGCTGTTAAATGCGTAATCGAGCATTTTTTTGGTTTCATCAAAACGTCCGGTATGCAGGTTGCCTTTTGCGTTTAATACAACGGTGATGACCCGCATTCCGTTCCGCTGTGCGGTGCTTGTAAAACAAGATCCCGCAGAATCAGTAGAACCTGTTTTTAAGCCGTCAACGCCGGGATATTCAGAAACAAGGCCTTTTAACATGAAGTTCCAGTTCGGCATGTCCATTTCATCATCTGTGCCCGCTCTGAATTTCGTCTTAGCAATGCTTGTTGTTTTCAGAACTTCCGGATAATCAGTGATCAGGCGGTCTGCAAGAAGCGCCATGTCTTTAGCAGAAACTTCACTCTCTTCTTTAACGCCTTCCCCTTGCGGCTGTTTGCCGTGAAGGTCTTCATTCACAAGACCGGTGGAATTTTTAAAGTCATAGTTTGTCATGCCTAGTTCTTTGGCTTTCGCATTCATTTTGGCGACAAATTTTGTTTCAGTTCCGGCAAGAATTTCGGCAACAGCGATCGCGGCTCCGTTAGCAGAGTAAATCGCCATAGCTTGGTACAGTTCTTTGACTGTGTATTTGCCGTCTTTCCGGAGAGGGACGTTTGATAAACTGTTGTCTTGAGAGATTTCATAGACATAATCATCAGGAGTATACGTTTGGTCCCATTTCACTTTTCCTTCTTTAATGGCTTCCAGAAGCAGATATTCAGTCATCATTTTTGTCATGCTGGCAATCGGCAATCTTTTGTCTGCATTTTTACTGTATAAAATTTTCCCCGATGAAGCCTCAATCATTATCGCAGCTGATGCATTGACATCAATCGGGTCATTGCCGGCTGCTTCCGCTTTAGACATCGGAACAAAGCAAGTTGCGGTCAGTGCCAGTACCACTAATGACACCAACATCTGTTTCCATTTCGTGATGTTCAATCTTACGACCTCCGTCATTCATTTTAAATCTATAATTAAGCCGTTAAGGACATATTCAACTTCAAAACACAACATTATAAATTTTATCACACTCGATATAAAAAAAATAGACAGAGTCAGCGACCCTGTCAAATGTTTTTTATTTGTAACAATTATGAGATTGTGTAGTTTGGTGATTCCTTCGTGATTTGGACATCATGCGGATGGCTTTCGCGAAGACCTGCTCCTGTCATACGGATAAATTGAGCTTCTTCTCTTAAAGCGCGCAAGTCTTTTGAACCGCAATATCCCATACCTGAACGAAGACCGCCGACAAGCTGATACACTGTTTCTTCTACAGGACCTTTGTACGGAGTCCGTCCTTCGATACCTTCAGGGACGAATTTCTTATTTTCTTCTTGGAAATATCGGTCTTTACTGCCTTTTTCCATGGCAGCGACAGAACCCATACCGCGATACACTTTAAATCTTCTGCCTTGATAGATTTCAGTTTCGCCCGGGCTTTCTGAAGTACCGGCAAGCAGGCTTCCAAGCATGACAGCATGTCCGCCGGATGCCAATGCTTTCGTAATATCTCCGGAGAATTTAATACCGCCGTCCGCGATAATTGTTGCGCCGTGTTTTCTCGCTTCAGTGGCACAATCATAAATCGCAGTGATTTGCGGTACACCTACGCCTGCAACGACGCGTGTCGTACAGATAGATCCAGGTCCGATTCCCACTTTTACAATGTTTGCTCCGGCTTCAATCAAAGCCTTTGTCGCTTCAGCCGTAGCAACATTTCCTGCGATAATGTTCAATTCAGGATATGTCTCACGGATTTTCGCAACTGTGTTCAGTACGCCTCTGGAATGTCCGTGAGCCGTATCAACCACGATAACGTCGACATTCGCTTCAACAAGCTTGCTGACACGAGTCATTGTATCACCTGTCACGCCTACCGCAGCGCCGACGATCAGGCGTCCGTGTTCATCTTTAGATGAATTCGGGAATTCGATAACCTTTTCAATATCTTTGATCGTGATAAGACCTTTTAATTTGTTTTGGTCATCCACTAATGGAAGTTTTTCAATTTTATGCTTCTGCAAGATTTTTTCCGCTTCGTCTAATGTGGTTCCCACAGGAGCCGTAACCAGCTCTTCTTTTGTCATAACATCACTGATTTTCATTGAATAATCAGAGATAAAGCGAAGATCGCGGTTTGTAATGATACCGACCAGCTTTTGATCGTCTTTATTATCTACGATCGGAACACCGGAAATTCTGTATTTCCCCATCAAATGCTCCGCATCGAATACTTGATGATCAGGTGTTAAAAAGAAGGGATTTGTAATAACGCCCCGTTCAGAACGTTTGACTTTGTCAACATGTTCAGCCTGCTGTTCGATGGACATGTTTTTATGAATAATGCCCAAGCCGCCTTGTCGGGCCATCGCAATCGCCATTGCTGATTCTGTTACTGTATCCATTCCTGCACTGATGACAGGAATATTAAGCTTTAACGTTTTTGTCAGTTCAACAGACAAATCCACATCACGCGGAAGTACGTCTGATTGAGCTGGTACGAGCAGTACATCATCGAACGTTAAGCCTTCTTTTGAAAATTTACTTTCCCACATTAGTAAATCCCCCTCTTTTCGGCAAAATATTATATGTAGATTATCAACTAGAAAACGGCATGTCAAGGAAGCGAAAAAGAGTTGAAATATTTAGATAAAGGAAAGGGTTTAAAAATACATATGAGAGACCTTGAATGGAAAGAGTTATCATTATTTTATTCTGTAGAATCTTCCCAGAAATTTCTAAATAAAGTCTATACAGAAAGAGGAATGGAAGAACCAAAACGGTATGCGTTTAAAAACAGTGAGCGCTTCATATTCTTCATCAAACACGCCGAGTCCTTTTATAAGCAGGCATCCCTTTCTCCTTTAGAAATTAAGCCTATTCTGTTGTTTTACGGGATGTCACAATTGCTGAAAGCCTGTCTTCTGACCACAGATCCAAGCTATCCAAGCCACGCTTCAGTACTCGCACATGGCGTGACTGCCCGAAAACGCAAAAAGCAAAATTACTCTTTTAGGGATGATGAAGTGAAGGTGCAGCGCAATGGTTTATGTATTCATGTGATGAAACACTTATTCGGAATAGCCGGTCTTGAGGAAGAACGGTATACAATGAAAAAATTGCTGACAGCCATTCCTGAATTGCATGCTGTATTCCATTTCCAAGAGAAAAAGAATTGGCTGACCAAAGTAGAGCTGAAAGATAACCTTATTTCAGTGCCTGAACATGCGGTGATTCATTACAATATGTCTGACACCCGCTTTGCAGAATACATCAGTCATCACTTGAATTGGTCTTTTGTCAGGAAAGACCATAAGAATTTGGTTTTTGAGGCCGCTCCGATAGACAGGGAACCTTGGTCTTCACCAAATTTATTGTTTCACTTAGAGAATAATCAATATTATATTCCCTCTCAGCGCGATCACTTCCTGCATCTTCCGGAAATGATTATTCATTATTTGGTCCTGTACAATGTCGGAATGATTGCGAGATATGAAACGGAGTGGTGGTATGAACTGCTGACGCAGCATGTCAGCGATGATTATGTAATGATCCGGCGGTTTTTAGAGGTCACGGAACGCAAATTTCCTTACTACGCTTCTAATTTTCTGAAGCAATACTTATAAACACAAAAAAGGCAGCTCATGATGAGCTGCCTTTACCGTTAAAATAGCTTGGCGGCGTCCTACTCTCACAGGGGGAAACCCCCGACTACCATCGGCGCTGAAGAGCTTAACTTCCGTGTTCGGCATGGGAACGGGTGTGACCTCTTCGCTATCGCCACCAAACCATTGAGAGTGTTCTCTCAAAACTAGATAACAGGAAGCATACATTCAAATTAGGTTAAGTCCTCGATCGATTAGTATCTGTCAGCTCCATGTGTCGCCACACTTCCACCTCAGACCTATCAACCTGATCATCTTTCAGGGATCTTACTTCCTTGCGGAATGGGAAATCTCATCTTGAGGGGGGCTTCATGCTTAGATGCTTTCAGCACTTATCCCGTCCGCACATAGCTACCCAGCGATGCCCTTGGCAGAACAACTGGTACACCAGCGGTGCGTCCATCCCGGTCCTCTCGTACTAAGGACAGATCCTCTCAAATTTCCTGCGCCCGCGACGGATAGGGACCGAACTGTCTCACGACGTTCTGAACCCAGCTCGCGTACCGCTTTAATGGGCGAACAGCCCAACCCTTGGGACCGACTACAGCCCCAGGATGCGATGAGCCGACATCGAGGTGCCAAACCTCCCCGTCGATGTGGACTCTTGGGGGAGATAAGCCTGTTATCCCCGGGGTAGCTTTTATCCGTTGAGCGATGGCCCTTCCATGCGGAACCACCGGATCACTAAGCCCGACTTTCGTCCCTGCTCGACTTGTAGGTCTCGCAGTCAAGCTCCCTTGTGCCTTTACACTCTGCGAATGATTTCCAACCATTCTGAGGGAACCTTTGGGCGCCTCCGTTACCTTTTAGGAGGCGACCGCCCCAGTCAAACTGCCCACCTGACACTGTCTCCCCGCCCGATAAGGGCGGCGGGTTAGAAGGTCAATACAGCCAGGGTAGTATCCCACCGATGCCTCCACCGAAGCTGGCGCTCCGGTTTCCAAGGCTCCTACCTATCCTGTACAAGCTGTACCAACATTCAATATCAGGCTGCAGTAAAGCTCCACGGGGTCTTTCCGTCCTGTCGCGGGTAACCTGCATCTTCACAGGTACTATAATTTCACCGAGTCTCTCGTTGAGACAGTGCCCAGATCGTTGCGCCTTTCGTGCGGGTCGGAACTTACCCGACAAGGAATTTCGCTACCTTAGGACCGTTATAGTTACGGCCGCCGTTTACTGGGGCTTCAATTCGCACCTTCGCTTACGCTAAGCGCTCCTCTTAACCTTCCAGCACCGGGCAGGCGTCAGCCCCTATACTTCGCCTTACGGCTTCGCAGAGACCTGTGTTTTTGCTAAACAGTCGCCTGGGCCTATTCACTGCGGCTCTCTCGGGCTTGCACCCTAACAGAGCACCCCTTCTCCCGAAGTTACGGGGTCATTTTGCCGAGTTCCTTAACGAGAGTTCTCTCGATCACCTTAGGATTCTCTCCTCGCCTACCTGTGTCGGTTTGCGGTACGGGCACCTCTCACCTCGCTAGAGGCTTTTCTTGGCAGTGTGGAATCAGGAACTTCGCTACTATAATTCGCTCGCCATCACAGCTCAGCCTTCACGGGAAACGGATTTGCCTATTTCCCAGCCTAACTGCTTGGACGCGGATATCCAATACCGCGCTTACCCTATCCTCCTGCGTCCCCCCATTGCTCAAATGGTGAGGAGGTGGTACAGGAATATCAACCTGTTATCCATCGCCTACGCCTTTCGGCCTCGGCTTAGGTCCCGACTAACCCTGAGCGGACGAGCCTTCCTCAGGAAACCTTAGGCATTCGGTGGAGGGGATTCTCACCCCTCTTTCGCTACTCATACCGGCATTCTCACTTCTAAGCGCTCCACAAGTCCTTCCGGTCTTGCTTCACAGCCCTTAGAACGCTCTCCTACCACTGTTCGAAGAACAGTCCGCAGCTTCGGTGATACGTTTAGCCCCGGTACATTTTCGGCGCAGAGTCACTCGACCAGTGAGCTATTACGCACTCTTTAAATGGTGGCTGCTTCTAAGCCAACATCCTGGTTGTCTAAGCAACTCCACATCCTTTTCCACTTAACGTATACTTTGGGACCTTAGCTGGCGGTCTGGGCTGTTTCCCTTTCGACTACGGATCTTATCACTCGCAGTCTGACTCCCAAGGATAAGTCATCGGCATTCGGAGTTTGACTGAATTCGGTAACCCGGTAGGGGCCCCTAGTCCAATCAGTGCTCTACCTCCGAGACTCTTACCTTGAGGCTAGCCCTAAAGCTATTTCGGAGAGAACCAGCTATCTCCAGGTTCGATTGGCATTTCACCCCTACCCACACCTCATCCCCGCACTTTTCAACGTGCGTGGGTTCGGGCCTCCATTCAGTGTTACCTGAACTTCACCCTGGACATGGGTAGATCACCTGGTTTCGGGTCTACGACCACGTACTCAATTCGCCCTATTCAGACTCGCTTTCGCTGCGGCTCCGCATCTTCTGCTTAACCTTGCACGGGATCGTAACTCGCCGGTTCATTCTACAAAAGGCACGTCATCACCCGTTAACGGGCTCTGACTACTTGTAGGCACACGGTTTCAGGATCTCTTTCACTCCCCTTCCGGGGTGCTTTTCACCTTTCCCTCACGGTACTGGTTCACTATCGGTCACTAGGGAGTATTTAGCCTTGGGAGATGGTCCTCCCGGATTCCGACGGAATTTCACGTGTTCCGCCGTACTCAGGATCCACTCAGGAGAGAACGAAGTTTTGACTACAGGGCTGTTACCTCCTATGGCGGGCCTTTCCAGACCTCTTCATCTACCTCGTTCCTTTGTAACTCCGTACAGAGTGTCCTACAACCCCAAGAGGCAAGCCTCTTGGTTTGGGCTGGTCCCGTTTCGCTCGCCGCTACTCAGGGAATCGCATTTGCTTTCTCTTCCTCCGGGTACTTAGATGTTTCAGTTCCCCGGGTCTGCCTTCTCATATCCTATGTATTCAGATATGGATACCACTCCATTACGAGTGGTGGGTTTCCCCATTCGGAAATCTCCGGATCAAAGCTTGCTTACAGCTCCCCGAAGCATATCGGTGTTCGTCCCGTCCTTCATCGGCTCCTAGTGCCAAGGCATCCACCGTGCGCCCTTTCTAACTTAACCGTTAAAAAGAATCACTACGTGATATCTTGCATTACAATTGAATGTGAATTACTTCTGTTATCTAGTTTTCAAAGAACACGTTGGTGGAGCCTAGCGGGATCGAACCGCTGACCTCCTGCGTGCAAAGCAGGCGCTCTCCCAGCTGAGCTAAGGCCCCGTATTGGGTAAAGATGGTGGGCCTGAGTGGACTCGAACCACCGACCTCACGCTTATCAGGCGTGCGCTCTAACCAGCTGAGCTACAGGCCCATCTACCATATGAAAGAATCAAAGTTCCTTCAAAACTAAACAAGACAGGGAACGTTCTGTTTATAAGACCCAAGGTCTTATATTCCGTTAAAATCCTTAGAAAGGAGGTGATCCAGCCGCACCTTCCGATACGGCTACCTTGTTACGACTTCACCCCAATCATCTGTCCCACCTTCGGCGGCTGGCTCCAAAAAGGTTACCTCACCGACTTCGGGTGTTACAAACTCTCGTGGTGTGACGGGCGGTGTGTACAAGGCCCGGGAACGTATTCACCGCGGCATGCTGATCCGCGATTACTAGCGATTCCAGCTTCACGCAGTCGAGTTGCAGACTGCGATCCGAACTGAGAACAGATTTGTGGGATTGGCTTAACCTCGCGGTTTCGCTGCCCTTTGTTCTGCCCATTGTAGCACGTGTGTAGCCCAGGTCATAAGGGGCATGATGATTTGACGTCATCCCCACCTTCCTCCGGTTTGTCACCGGCAGTCACCTTAGAGTGCCCAACTGAATGCTGGCAACTAAGATCAAGGGTTGCGCTCGTTGCGGGACTTAACCCAACATCTCACGACACGAGCTGACGACAACCATGCACCGCCTGTCACTCTGCCCCCGAAGGGGACGTCCTATCTCTAGGATTGTCAGAGGATGTCAAGACCTGGTAAGGTTCTTCGCGTTGCTTCGAATTAAACCACATGCTCCACCGCTTGTGCGGGCCCCCGTCAATTCCTTTGAGTTTCAGTCTTGCGACCGTACTCCCCAGGCGGAGTGCTTAATGCGTTAGCTGCAGCACTAAGGGGCGGAAACCCCCTAACACTTAGCACTCATCGTTTACGGCGTGGACTACCAGGGTATCTAATCCTGTTCGCTCCCCACGCTTTCGCTCCTCAGCGTCAGTTACAGACCAGAGAGTCGCCTTCGCCACTGGTGTTCCTCCACATCTCTACGCATTTCACCGCTACACGTGGAATTCCACTCTCCTCTTCTGCACTCAAGTTCCCCAGTTTCCAATGACCCTCCCCGGTTGAGCCGGGGGCTTTCACATCAGACTTAAGAAACCGCCTGCGAGCCCTTTACGCCCAATAATTCCGGACAACGCTTGCCACCTACGTATTACCGCGGCTGCTGGCACGTAGTTAGCCGTGGCTTTCTGGTTAGGTACCGTCAAGGTGCCGCCCTATTTGAACGGCACTTGTTCTTCCCTAACAACAGAGCTTTACGATCCGAAAACCTTCATCACTCACGCGGCGTTGCTCCGTCAGACTTTCGTCCATTGCGGAAGATTCCCTACTGCTGCCTCCCGTAGGAGTCTGGGCCGTGTCTCAGTCCCAGTGTGGCCGATCACCCTCTCAGGTCGGCTACGCATCGTCGCCTTGGTGAGCCGTTACCTCACCAACTAGCTAATGCGCCGCGGGTCCATCTGTAAGTGGTAGCCGAAGCCACCTTTTATGTCTGAACCATGCGGTTCAAACAAGCATCCGGTATTAGCCCCGGTTTCCCGGAGTTATCCCAGTCTTACAGGCAGGTTACCCACGTGTTACTCACCCGTCCGCCGCTAACATCAGAGAGCAAGCTCCCATCTGTCCGCTCGACTTGCATGTATTAGGCACGCCGCCAGCGTTCGTCCTGAGCCAGGATCAAACTCTCCGATAAAGTAGTTTGACTGACTACGCACATCGCTGTGCGATTTATTTAAAACTTTGAATTAACAGGTACGTTTTGTCTTGTTTAGTTTTCAAAGAACTTTGTTGCTCCTCTCGAAGCGACCTATTAATCATAACATTTTCAGTTTGCTAGGTCAATACTTTTTCAAAAAATATTTTCGCTAGGCTTGCCTTTCTATTAAAAAGACAACAAAAAGAATTATATCAGCATCATCGCTATGTGTCAAAGCTTTTTTATTTCTTTATATAGTAAAAGCGCAGCCTGTTACAGCTGCGCTTTTTCGTTTATACTTCTTCGGTTTCTTCCGGCTCTTCTTCATTCTTTTCCACGAGCGCAACAGTGGCCACGTGCTCTTGATCAGACATGCGGATCAGACGGACGCCTTGTGTTACGCGTCCCGTAGTGGAGATATCATTAATATCCATTCTGATTAACACGCCGCTTGCCGTAATGATCATTAAGTCTTCTTCGCCTCTTGTGGCTTTAACTGTTACTAGCGGACCGTTACTGTCAGTAATTTTACATGTTTTAAGACCTTTTCCGCCCCGGCTTTGGACTCTGTATTCTGAAGCCGGTGTACGTTTGCCGTAGCCGTTTTCTGTCACTATGAGGACATGGGAGTCTTCTTCGAGAATCTCCATGCCTACAACGACATCATCGTCTGTCAGCGTGATGCCTTTAACACCTGCAGCTGTGCGTCCCATTTGTCTTACATCTTCTTCCGGGAAACGGATCAGCAAACCGTTCTTCGTTCCGATGATGATTTGTTTCTTGCCGTCAGTCAAGCGGACGGCCATCAGTTCATCGTCTTCCCGAAGACCCAGAGCGATCAGCCCGTTATTCCGTATATTCGCAAACTGGGACAGTGCCGTACGTTTCGATACCCCTTGTTTTGTCGTAAAGAAGAGGTAAAGCTCCTCATCAAATGTGCTGACCGGAATAATGGCATTAATCCATTCGCCTTTTTCAACCTCTAGAAGGTTAATAATCGGAATACCTTTTGCCGTACGGCCGTATTCAGGGATTTCATACCCTTTAGAACGGTATACCTTCCCTTTATTAGAGAAGAACAGAATCGTATCGTGCGTTGATGTAGAAATTAAGTGTTCCACGAAGTCATCTTCATTCGTACCCATTCCCTGTACGCCTTTTCCGCCTCGTTTTTGACTGCGGTATGTGGACGCTGGGAGGCGTTTAACATAGCCGTTATGGGTCAGCGTGATGACGATGTTTTCTCTCTCGATGAGATCTTCATCTTCAATTGTTTCAAGACCGGACGTCACGATTTCAGTGCGTCTCTCATCATTGAACCGCTCTTTGATTTCATTGAGTTCTTCACGGATGATTTCGAGCACTCTTTCTTCATTGGCTAAAATATCTTTCAGCTCGGCGATAAGCGCAACAAGTGATTGATATTCTTCTTCAATCTTTTCGCGCTCCAGACCGGTTAATCGCTGAAGACGCATATCCAGAATGGCTTGCGCTTGTTTTTCAGTCAGTGAGAATTGTTCGATTAAACCCGTTCTGGCAATTTCAGCCGTCTGAGAATTACGGATGAGAGAAATCACCGCGTCTAAATGATCAAGAGCAATTCTTAACCCTTCCAGGATGTGAGCTCTCGCTTCAGCTTTACGAAGTTCGTAAGCCGTTCTGCGTCGGATGACAACCTTCTGGTGATCAAGATAATGCTCCAGACATTGTTTCAGGCTCAGTACCTTCGGCTGTCCGTCAACGAGCGCCAGCAGGTTGATTCCGAAAGACGTCTGCAGAGCCGTTTGTTTGTACAGGTTATTCAAAATGACGTGAGCATTGGCGTCACGGCGGAGCTCAATGACGACTCTCATTCCGTTACGGTCGGATTCGTCACGCAGATCGGTAATTCCTTCGATTTTTTTGTCCCGGACAAGATCTGCGATTTTTTCAATTAATCTCGCCTTGTTCACCTGATAAGGAAGTTCCGTGACAATAATTCTTTCTTTTCCTGATGATGTCTGTTCGATTTCAGCCTTAGCCCGGATCGTAATGGATCCCCGTCCGGATTCATATGCCTTACGGATGCCGCTCCGGCCTAAAATCTGGCCGGCCGTCGGAAAATCCGGTCCCGGGATGTATTCCATCAGCTCTTGGATTGTAATCTCTGGATTTTCACTTACGGCAAGCACGCCGTCAATGACTTCCCCAAGCTGATGCGGAGGAATGTTTGTCGCCATTCCGACCGCAATACCGGCAGCCCCGTTCACGAGCAGATTCGGAAATCTTGAAGGCATGACGGCTGGTTCTCTTTCTGAACCGTCATAGTTGTCTTGATAGTCAATCGTGTCTTTCGTAATGTCACGCAGAATTTCCATTGCGATTTTTGACATTCTCGCTTCTGTATAACGCATCGCAGCCGCTGAGTCGCCGTCTACCGAACCGAAGTTGCCGTGTCCGTCAACAAGCATGTAGCGGTAGTTAAAATCCTGCGCCATTCTGACCATTGATTCGTAAACCGCTGAATCACCGTGCGGGTGGTACTTACCGATAACTTCACCGACGATACGGGCAGATTTTTTATATGGCTTGTCACTGGTCATGCCTAAATCATTCATTGCGTATAAAATCCGTCTGTGAACCGGCTTCAGACCGTCACGCACATCCGGAAGCGCCCGGGATACGATAACGCTCATTGCGTAGTCCAGGAAGGATGTCCGCATTTCCTGACTGATATTGACTTCACGTACTTGTGGTGTGTTTTGTTCACTCATTAAAAAAACCTCCCTGAAGTATCACATGAAATAATGTGGGAGTAGATTGTCCATTATGATCTTCAATACGATTTCACTATTCTCCATTATATCAATAAACTTGTGTTTATACACATTAATTTAGTAGAATATACGGGTTTTGCGGGTTTTCAGAGACTGTTTGAAGCAGCTTTGAGAAAAAAGCCTTATTTCTTAACGAAAATAAGGCTTTCATGGTTAAATATCAAGGTTTTTCACGTATCTGGCGTTTGCTTCTATGAAGTTTCTGCGCGGTTCTACTTTGTCACCCATCAGCATTTCAAAAGTCTCGTCAGCGTCCATCGCATCTTCAAGATTGACCTGCAGAAGCGTTCTGGTCGCCGGGTCCATTGTCGTTTCCCATAGCTGAGTCGCGTTCATTTCCCCGAGACCTTTATAACGCTGGAGGCCGGGCTTGGGTGATTGCGGAAGCTCTTTTAAAAGCTCATCAAGCTGCTTATCGTTATAAGCGTATTCCACCCGTTTTCCCTGCTGCACTTTGTAAAGCGGCGGCTGAGCAATGTAGACATAGCCGTTTTCAATAATCTCCCGCATGTATCTGTAGAAGAACGTTAATAAAAGCGTTCTGATGTGGGCGCCGTCAACATCGGCATCCGTCATGATAACCACTTTATGATAACGCGCTTTTTCAAGATTAAAGTCTTCTCCGATTCCTGTCCCGAGAGCCGTAATCATTGATCTGACCTCATTGTTTGAGAGAATCTTATCAAGTCTTGCTTTCTCAACGTTCAGAATCTTACCCCGCAGCGGCAGAATGGCTTGGAAATGACGGTCCCGTCCCTGTTTCGCTGATCCGCCCGCAGAGTCACCCTCTACGATATACAGCTCGGAAATGCTCGGATCTTTAGAAGAACAGTCCGCCAGTTTACCCGGCAAATTGGAAATCTCAAGTGCGCTTTTACGCCGGGTCAATTCCCGCGCTTTTTTCGCCGCCATCCGCGCTCTTGCGGCCATTAAGCCCTTTTCAACGATTTTACGGGCTGAGTCCGGATTTTCAAGAAGGAATGTTTCCAGTGCGGAAGAAAACAGCGTATCAGTAATCGTTCTCGCTTCAGAGTTGCCGAGCTTCGTTTTCGTCTGCCCTTCGAATTGCGGATCAGGGTGCTTAATTGAAATGATGGCAGTCAGCCCTTCTCTCACATCATCACCGCTCAGATTCGGATCATTTTCTTTGAAAATCCCTTTTCTTCTTGCATAGTCGTTTATGACACGGGTCAAACCGGTTTTAAATCCGGCTTCGTGCGTGCCGCCTTCGTATGTGTTGATGTTATTCGTGAAAGAATAAATGTTGCTTGTATAGCTGTCGTTGTATTGCAATGCAACTTCAACCGTTATGCCGTCTTTCTCGCCTTCGATATAAATCGGCTCTTCATGAATGACTTCTTTGGAACGGTTTAAGTACTCAACGTAGCTTTTGATTCCGCCTTCGTAGTGGTACTCGTTTTTCCGTTCTTGTCCTTCACGTTTGTCTTCAATCGTGATGTTGACGCCCTTTGTCAGGAAGGCCAATTCTCGGACACGGTTTGAAAGCAGATCATAGTCGTATACGGTTGTTTCTTTGAAAATTTCCGGATCGGGAACGAAGTGCGTAATCGTTCCGGTCTTATCAGTGTCACCGATCACTTCAAGATCGGCCACCGGTACACCGCGTTCATACGCCTGATAATGGATTTTCCCGTCACGATGAACCGTAACGTCAAGAGTGGTCGATAAGGCGTTTACGACAGACGCCCCAACACCGTGAAGACCGCCGGATACTTTATATCCGCTTCCGTCAAATTTTCCGCCTGCGTGAAGAACGGTCATGATGACTTCAACCGCAGGACGGCCCATTTTCTCTTGGATACCGACCGGAATTCCGCGCCCGTTGTCTTTAACGGTAATGCTGTTATCTTTTTCAATCTCGATGTTAATATCTGTACAATAACCGGCCAGGGCTTCGTCAATACTGTTGTCGACGATTTCCCATACCAAATGGTGAAGGCCTTTGCTGTTAGTTGATCCGATGTACATCCCCGGTCTCTTTCGAACAGCTTCCAAACCTTCTAATACCTGTATCTGATTCTCATCATAACTATTTTGCTGCTGTTCCATAGCCATGCACATTCACCTACACTTTTCTTAAACGATATATTCATTGTAAAGATCCGCTAAGAATCTATTTCTAACATAAATTGCGCACGTTTCTTCAGTGTGCCGGAAGATAAGGGAGAGTAATATATATTCTCAGTCGTGACTACGATAGACTTTGGTGTGCCATTTACGGACGGCACTACTTTTTCTTTCTGTCTGTCCAGAAATTCTTCAACGATCGGCGATACATTGACCTTGCAGTCAAAAATGCCGACGATATCGCGTGTTGAAACGACAAAGTCGTCACCTAAATGAATATACAATCGCTCACCTCATTTCTTCACTTCACTAACGCACCGTTTTCCACACGGAACATTCCTGCTTGATGTAAGGTTTCGTGGTCAATGCCATCCACACTCGTCGTGGTGACAAATGTCTGCACACGGCCTTGGATTGTATGAAGCAAATGGGACTGGCGGTAATCATCCAGCTCGCTTAGTACATCATCCAAAAGTAAAATGGGATATTCTCCGATTTCTTCATGAATTAAATCTATTTCGGCCAGCTTCAAAGACAAAGCCGTCGTACGCTGCTGTCCCTGCGAACCGTAAGTCTGCACATCGCGTCCGTTCACATAAAAAAGGACATCATCCCGATGCGGCCCGAATAATGTGACGCCTCGTTCTATTTCTTTTTCTTTTAATTTCGAAAAAGACTCCTGGTAGCTGTTACCTATTTTCGACAAATCTTTGGGATCTGATACATCAAGCGCCGTGTGATACTTAAGCGTCAGTTCCTCAAGTCCCCGGGAAATGCCGGAATGGATCGGCTGCGCCCATTTTTCAAGCTGTGCCGTAAACTGCAGACGTTTGGCGACAACTTTCGCGGCTGCTTCAATCAGCTGATCAGTGAGAACGTCAAGCATGGTCCGGTCAGTCTGTTTCCGGCTTTGCAGCTGTTTCAGAAAATGATTCCGCTGGGAAAGGATTTTTTGATAAAGAGATAAATCATACAGATAAACGGCAGATACCTGCCCGATCTCCATATCAAGAAATCTCCTCCTCACCTGAGGGCTGCCTTTAACGAGATTTAAGTCCTCGGGGGCAAACATAATGGTGTTCAGCGCTCCGACATACTGACTGAGTTTTTGCTGCTCTATATGATTGACTTTGCCCTTTTTACCTTTTTTGGAGATGACCAGCTGCATCGGGATGTCCCCGTTGCGCTTCATCACTCTTCCTTCTATTTTAGCATAGTCTTCGTCCCACCGTATAAGTTCTTTATCATTTGAGGTGCGGTGCGATTTTGCCATCGAAAGAACATAGATGGCTTCCATCAGATTGGTTTTGCCTTGGGCATTTTCCCCGATGATCACATTCACCTTGTTTTCGAATTGAAGCTCAGCGCGCTCATAATTACGGTAGGATGTTAATTCTAAATTTTGGATATACAACCGCTGTCACCCGCTTTAATTGACGACTTGAAATGAACCAAATCCTTCAATCGCGACCACGTCTCCAACATAAAGTTTTCTGCCGCGGCGATTGTCAGGTTCATTGTTGACAGTCACCTCATGCTCGCTCAGAAACCATTTGGCCATGCCGCCGGACTGAATCACATCGGCTAATTTTAAAAACTGGCCAAGCGTAATCATTTCTGTATCAATCGAAATCGGATTTGCCATAATATCGACCTCTTTCAAATATCACTAATATCTAATTGTACTAAAAAATCCTGAAATAAGGAAAGGGAAAACTTGCTTGAGGGAGCGGCTGATGAACAGAAAAGCTGCCGAACATTAGCCGGCAGCACATTCTGTTTGTTTAATACGTTCTGACCGGAAGGATGAGCTGAACGATGGTTTCATCATTCGGCGTACGGATAAGAAACGGTCTCATCGCTCCCGTAAAGCTGATACGGATGTCCGCTCCTTCAAGTACTTTCAGTGCGTCCATCATATATTTTGGACTGAATGAAATATTTAATTCCTCGCCGTCAATCTGGTCAGCCAGCACAGCTTCGACTACTTTCCCGATTTCCGGAGAGTTTGATGAAATCTCAAGCGAGTCTGCCGGTTTGGCAGAAAGCTTTACAACGTTGTTGCGGCCTTCTCTCGCCAATAAAGAAGCACGGTCTATCGCCTGTAAAAATTCCTTCGTGTTCACGACGATTTCTGTTTTGCTTTCCTGCGGAATTAAGCTGGTCGTGTCCGGATAATTTCCGTCAAGCAGCCTTGAGAAGAACAATACGTTTTTCGCTTTAAACAGAACTTGCGTTTCTGTAATAACGATATCTACCAGTTCTTGGCTGTCATCAAGAATTTTGCTCAGCTCGGTTAAGCTTTTTCCGGGGATGACGACGTTATAAGAGCTGTCTTCCGGAATATCAAGCTTCGCCTTTCTTAAAGCGAGTCGATGGCTATCCGTGGCAGTGCATAATAATTCACCGTTTTCCACTTTCCAGTTTACACCTGTCAAGATAGGGCGTGTTTCTGAGGCGGACACAGCGAACACGGTTTGACGGATTAGGTTTTTCAAAAGGTCCGTCGGAATCTGAATGGCATGATGCTCTTCGATTTGCGGAAGATGAGGATATTCATCTGCATCAAGGCCGTTTAAATTAAATTCGGCTTTTCCGAAGCGGATAATCGTTAAATATTGATTTTGAACTTCGATTTCAACAGTCGCCATCGGAAGTTTTTTAACGATTTCACTGAAGAAACGGGCTTGCAGCACGATACTTCCCGGCTGATCGATCGTCACGATTTCCTTATCATCTTCTTCTTTTGGAATGAATGACTCGATTGAAATATCAGAGTCGCTTCCTGTAAATGATACTCCTTCATCTGAGGCTACGATCTTAATACCGGTAAGAATGGGAATTGTTGTTCTGGATGAAACAGCTTTTAGAACGTCTTGTACACTTTCGACTAAACGATCTTTTTGAATCGTAAATTTCATGTTTATCCTCCTAACGGATAATATAATTAATATATTTTAAAAAATAGCAGTAGTAATAGTAGGGCCTGTGGATTTGTGGATAAGTTGTGAAAAAGACAGGAAACACAGCCTATCCACATGTGGACAGACTGTGCATGGCTATAGAAAAGTTATTCACACTTTCCCCGATTCATCCGAGGGCTCTATTATTTAAGCTGTTCTTTTATTTCTTTCACCTGCTGCTGAAGCTGCTCGTCATCAATCAGCAGTTTTGAAATCTTTTCATGAGCGTGAATGACGGTTGTATGGTCTCTCCCGCCAAATTCTTCCCCGATTTTGGGCAAAGAAGAATCCGTCATTTCTCTGGAAAGATACATCGCAATCTGTCTTGGAAACGCGACGGATTTTGTACGCTTTTTCGCTTTGAAATCTTCAAGCTTAATGTTGAACTGCTGTCCGACAATCCGCTGAATCTCTTTTATCGTAATGACCTTCGGCTTTGAAGACGGAATAATATCTTTCAATGCTTCAGCAGCCAGATCCGCATTAATGTCTTTATTGATTAAAGATGAATAGGCAACAACCCGGATTAGTGCCCCTTCCAGTTCGCGGATGTTGCTGTCAATCTGATTCGCGATGTAAAGCATGACTTCATTCGGAATATCAAGGCCTTCCGCCTTCGCTTTCTTTCTCAGGATGGCAATCCGCGTTTCCAGATCCGGCGGGGTGATGTCCGTAATCAGTCCCCATTCGAACCGCGAACGCAGCCGGTCTTCAAGGGTCGGAATCTCTTTTGGCGGTCTGTCGCTTGAGATCACGATTTGTTTGCTTTCTTCGTGAAGCGTGTTGAATGTATGGAAAAACTCTTCCTGTGTTTGTTCTTTTCCGGCTAAAAATTGAATATCATCTATCAAAAGTACATCAACATTCCGGTAGCGGTTGCGAAAATCAACGGCTTTATTGTCGCGGATTGAGTTGATGAATTCATTTGTGAATTTTTCAGAAGACAGGTACACCACTTTGGCTGAAGGATTATGATCAATGACATAATGGCCGATTGCGTGCATTAAGTGGGTTTTTCCTAAGCCGACCCCCCCGTAAATAAATAAAGGGTTGTACGCTTTAGCGGGTGCTTCCGCCACAGCCAGTGATGCTGCATGGGCGAATCGGTTTCCCGATCCGATGACAAATGTGTCGAATGTATATTTCGGGTTGAGCATGCTTTGGGGAAAATCAGACGGTTCCTCTTTTGCCGCTTTTTTCACTTGAGGTTTCGGCATAAAGTTTTCTTCATCCTGATTTTGAGGAATGACAAATTTGACGCTCAATTCTTCCCCGGTTAATTCATATATGGTATCTGCAATGAGGTGTAAGTACCTGGACTCCAGCCAGTCTCTGGCAAATTCATTGGGAGCGGTGATGGTTAAGGTATCTCCTTGCAGCGAATGGGCTTTCGTCGACTTCATCCAAGTTTCGAAGCTCGGTTTGCTTAGCTTTTTCTCAATTTGAGCTAAGGCTTGATTCCAAAGATCCAATATATTCTCCATTATCCGGCACAGCCCTCCTTTTCTTTTAAAATCAGCGATCTTTCCCTGTTATAGAACACAAAAAAAGAGCATATGGCTCTGACCATTCGTACACACGAAATGTTGAAAACATATAGTATAGTAGAAAAATAGCTTTTCGACAAATTCCACAAGTTGTGGACAACAATCTACACAAGCTGTGTAGAAACAATCCACAACTTATCCACACTTTGTGGATAAAGAGAATAGGCTGGATAAGTAATTAAGAGTTAAAACACAAATATAATATCAAATTAAGCGAGGACTTGCAACGGTTCTCGTAATCTTATCCACAAACCTGACAACTTGTTGAAAAATCTTTGTCCACAGGGGTTAGCAATGTGAAAATGTTGTCGATAACGATTGTGGATATTAAAAAACGACCAAAAAATT